>WRGH01000159.1 GCA_009787285.1 Brevinematales bacterium | reverse complement strand
TCGATAATTTCTTCCTGCGAAAGCTGCAAGCCAAGGCTGATATTTTCTTCTACAGTGCCTGAAAATAAAGTTACGTCCTGCATAACGGGCATAATCGAGCGTCTTAACTGATCAAGGGGGATTTCCTTTATCGGTACGCCGTCAAGGCGGATAACACCTGAGTCAACATCCCAAAGACGGGCAAGAACATTGATGATTGTAGTTTTGCCCGCACCCGTATAACCTGCGATTGCCGCCATCTGTCCGGGCTTTATGTCAAACGACAGTCCTTTTAATACTTCTTCGCCTTCTTTATATGAAAAGCGCACATTGTCAAATTCCACACGGCTCGGAGCCGCATGACCGTGAGCCGCGTCATTTATATTGACAATTCCCGTATCGGGAATATGCTCGTCCGTATCCATTAACTTGAAAACTTTTTCACCGCCTGCCATTGCGGACTGGAGCATGGTGTATTTTTCCGCAATATCGGTTACAGGCTGAAAAAACATTTGAACAAGATTGATAAACGCTATCAGCACGCCAAGTGAAACCGAAACTGAGAGTACCATCTTGCTTCCGGCGACAATTACCACAGCCATTGTAAATGTTGAAAGCCATTCCACTACCGGCCTGAATGTCGCAAAAACATACATCTCTCCCAGATTTGCATCTAACAGCTCACGGTTGCCTTCACTGAATTCTCTTGTACTTTTCTTCTCCTGCCTGAAAAGCTGGACAACCTGCATTCCCGCAAGCCTTTCCGCCAGATACGCATAAACTTTTGACGATGCCGTCCGCTGTCTTCTGAACGCGTCCCGCGCCTTTACGCGGCTTACCAGAGTGGCGATTAGAACAGGCGGCAGGGTAATAAGAACAAGCAGCGCCAACTGAGGCGAAAGAACAAACAAAGTAACAAGAACACCCGCCATTACAGCAATATCCTTTAAAAACGAGGTAAGCACCGATGTAAAAAACTCGTCCATAGTTCCGACATCGCCTGTTAAGCGCGTAACAATCCTTCCTACAGGATGACGCGAAAGAAACGCCGTTGACTGGAAAATTGTTTTGTCAAAAAGCCCAAGCCGCATGTCTTTCATTATGCCCTGGGTCATTAGGTTTGCCGTAAGAGTTTGCAGAAAAGTAAAAGCAAAAACAACTATCAATGCAAAAAGATAGAAGCCGCTGCCGTACATAAGATACCGGACATTTTTAACAAGTATCCCGTTGTCAATTATCCTCTGCAGTATGACGGGAGCAGCCAGTTCCCCAAGTGTGGAGATAACAAGAGCGGCAAGAGTGAGAATTGCAAGGCGTTTATAAGGCTTGATATACGAAAGAATACGGCGCATGATACGGCTGTCATATTCTTTTGTAACATCGTCTGTATCAAAATAACTGTCAGCCATTTTTTGCCTCCGGTTGAATCTCCAGCCCCTGAAAAGCCGCCATTCGGCTGTAAAAACCGCCTGAGGAAGCGATCTGCGCAGGGGTTCCGTATTCGTTCATCCTGCCCTTGTCCAGAACAAGCACCTTATCGGCGTATTTAAGCGTAGAGACACGGTGCGAAATTATTATCGTAGTGCGCCCCTTCCGCTCCTTCCTTAACGCGTCAAGTATTTTTAACTCAGTTTCATTGTCAACAGCGGAAAACGAATCATCCAAAATTAAAAACTCGCTGTCCATAATAACCGCTCTTGCTATAGCGGTGCGCTGCTTTTGTCCGCCGGAAAGAGTTAAACCGCGTTCTCCAATCAGCGTATCCTTTCCGTTACGGAAAATAGCTATATCTTTATCGAGGTAAGCGAAATTTACCGCCCTTAAAACGGCGTCCTTATCCTCACTCGAACAGCCGTAGGCGATATTATTTGCAATAGAATCCGAAAAAAGATAACTGTCCTGAGGGCTTACCGCAAAAAGTTTGCGCAGTTCCTCAAGGGACCACTCGCGGATATCAATGCCAAAGACGCGAACACTGCCCTGCGGAGGATCAAGAGTCCTCGTGAACGTTTTAATAAGCGTAGATTTTCCCGAGCCTGTCCTTCCCATTATGCCCAGCCACTCTCCGCGGTTTACTGAAAGGTTTATTCCGTCAAGCGCAGGTTCTTTGTCAGTATCGTTATATACAAACCTTAAACCGGAAATTTCAATGGCAGGCGCGGCGGCGTCAGGCTTTGCGATCTGCGGATTTTCACACTCGCGGATCGAAGGCTCCGTATCGAGGATTTCATTCACCCTGCCAAGCGATACCGCCCCCCTTTGAATCATGTTAACCATAAAACCCGCTCCCATTAGCGGCCAGATTAACATTCCAAGATAACGGAACATCGCAACAAGGCTTCCCGGAGTCATTACGCCGAGAATAACGCGCCTGCCTCCTATTACAAGCATAACCACAATGGTAAGCCCTGAAAGAAAAGAAACAAAAGGAAAGAAAAAACCAAATAGGCGTACAAGTTCCATATTTGCCCTGCGGTAATCGTCATTGGAATCTGCAAATTTTTTGATAAACCACCATTCCTTGACAAAGGACTTTATCACGCTTATTCCGGCAAAAGTTTCCTGCGCATTATCGCTCATCTTTGAATAGGCTTCCTGAGCGGCGCGGAATTTTTTCCCTACCATGCCGCCGAAAAGAAGTATCAAAACTGTAACAAACGGCAGCGGTATAATCGAATAAGCCGCTGAACGCGCATCCTGAACAAAAATGATAATAAGGATAGCGGCAGCCATGAAAACAGAATCAAAGAGAGCGACAAGCCCCATACCCAGTGCCATGCGCACCGCATGAAGATCGTTTATGGAACGCGCCATTAAATCGCCGATTTTATTTTTCTGGTAAAAATCCCATGAAAGTTTTTGCAGATGATCAAAAAGTTTTTCGCGTAATTCAGCTTCTATCCGCCTTGACGAACCGTTGATAAAATAACGCCACAAGAAACGTCCGACGGAAACAAGCGCCATTACCCCAACCATGCACAGGGAAAGAACAATTATTTGACTCCATTGAAAAACGCCGGAATTTATAAGGTCTATTGCCGCGCGCAGAAACTGCGGAATTGCTATCTGAGCCGCATCAACAACTATAAGGCAAAAAATTCCAAAAGAATAATGGCAGCGAAAACGGTAAAAGTACGGAAAAAGGCTCCGGTATTCATTTAAGGATCCAGCCGGACGCTTCATAATCTTTTTTTAGCTTCTTCCTGCTTCTTTATATCCGTCTCCAGTTTTGTTTTCCATATAGCATATTTTTTCTTTATCGTTTCAGCGTCTTCACTTTCAGCAAGTACAATGTGTATGCGCCTTAACGCGCCAAGAAAGTTAATACCTAATTTAAAATCCTGCATCTGCCCTGTGGAAAGTTCATATTTTTCACGATAACGATCCGCGGCCTGTGTCAAAAGTTTTTTTACAAGTCTTAGATGATAAACAGTAGAATCATAAAACGGGGATTGCGGGCTTGAGTTTGCAATGACATTACGAAGATCTAAAAGATTCTTGGTCGTTGTGGCAAAACGTCCTTCCAGTTCAACAAATGTCCATCTCCATTTGGAATTATCTCCGTATGCCTGTTCAATCATATCTACGGCAAGTCCCATTTTTCTTACAAGCTGATAACGGTAATTTTGATCAAATGATTCTATCGCCGCCAGCTTGTCTTCATAATCCGAAAAAGGAGCGTCAATATAATTACTTACTACTTCTTCAAGATACATAACGGCCTTGTAAAGCGATTTTCTTGCGTCGTCAAGGGATGCTTCGTTTTTTACTTTCAGGACAGCCTGCGATACTCCGTTAACCGCCATATAGTTGGAAGCCAGATTAATCATTTCATCAACAAGGGTCAGTTTTTTAAGCGAAGCGTCGGGGGCATTCCTTGACTCCGCCAGAAGATCTTTTTCGGTCTTTAACAGAGCCTTGGTCATTGACACATAGGCGCTTACTTTTTCATGATATGCATTTCTCTCTGTATCGGTAATTTTCGCCATCAGCCGCTCCGTTTACCGTACTTTGATATCAGGTCATCAGCATGGGCTAGCGCGGCTTCTCCCGCGTCTCCGGCGAGCATTCTGGCAATTTCTTTTCGGCGACCTTCGGCGCTTAATGGCCCGATACCTGTATAGGTTCTTCCGCCTTCCGTTCTTTTTTCCACCTTAAAATGATTATCGGCTCTTACTGCGATACTCGCTAGATGTGTAACGCAAAAAATTTGTAAAAT
>WRGH01000158.1 GCA_009787285.1 Brevinematales bacterium | reverse complement strand
TCTGCGATGAACAGACTGCTAAAAAAAGTTGAAAAGACCTGCGGTTTTTCCTCTAATGCGAAAAGACTTAATTTTCAGGAAAGACTAAAACGGTGCAGAGATTATATACTGGAGAAAAACGAAATACGTTATAATATTAAAAAAGATGAATCGCTTTCATTTGAAAAGCGGCTGGAAAACGTAACAAATTCTGCGCTGGAAACTGCTGAGCGAATGCTTGGAATCAAGGCTGAAGGCGATTTTTTCATGCGGCTTTATAAAGTGCGCCATAACTGCTGGGACAGGATTTTTCTGCCAGGTATAGACAGCCTTGATTCAATGACGGAAATTGAGCGTAGCATAATNGATCTTGGCGCGGGGGAGGCATGGCATATTGCGCGTCATCAGGAACTTGCGGATTTTTCATGGTATTTTCACCATCCTGTTCCGGCAGAAGAAACCGCTCTCCATATCAAAGTTGAATATGTTCAAAATTTATGGGATTTTGCAAATCGTACTATGGGCGGCGCTTTTAAAGACAGATTAAATATTCAAACGCGCAAGGTGATTATCCAGACCGGCGCTCCTTTGAATATTTCAAGCCGCCTTTCAAGTTATAGTGAAAATAAAAAATCTACGGTAAATGAACTTGTATCGGAACTGGAAAAAGCGTATCTTGATTGTATAAAAGAAGTGAATGAAAACGAAACGAGGTGCTATTATTAAAATTGAACTTTTTACTTTTTGTGATTTTGCCCAGGAAAACGGCGGAAAATTGACCATTGTGGGAACTTTCGATACTATTGTCTCCCGTAATTTTCCCTGTGTTCATCCTCAGTTATCCGTAGTGATCCGGCTTCGTTTTGATCTTTGGGAATTCGGAAACCATAAATTCAAAATTGAAACGCGCGATCTTAACGGTGAAATGACAATGGAAACTATCAACGGTAATGTGGAAGTAAGGGGGGTTGGAAACGCTTCGGCTGTGTCCCATCTTGTTTTCAGCGTTTCAAACCTGTGTTTTAATAATCCGGGTCTTGTGAATTTTGTTCTATTTATTGATGATAAGGAAATAAATACTATTCCGCTTTACATCAGAAAAAGCTAGGTTCATAATAAGACAACTCGGCAAAGAGGCGTATTTTGCGTGCATTTAATTCCTGCTAAAGTCTTGCAGTACGCGACATCAGAAAAAAATCGGCAAGTACAAGAGCTGTCATTGCTTCTACTACGGGAACNGCGCGCGGAACAATACACACGTCATGACGGCCTTTAATTTCAATTTCTCTTGTTCTGCCTTCGCTGTCCAAAGCTTTCTGCGGCTTGCTGATTGACGGCGTNGGCTTAAAGGCGGCTTTAAAAAAAATGTCCTGCCCNGAAGATATGCCTCCCAATATGCCGCCGCAGTTGTTTGTTGTGAACTTTCCGTTATCGCAAGGCATATCGTTGTTTTCGCTTCCCCTTAATCCCGCGGCGGCAAATCCTGCGCCGAACTCAATACCCTTGCACGCTCCAATGCTCAAAACAGCGGAGGCAAGGCGCGCATCCAGTTTGTCAAANACCGGCTCTCCGAGACCTGCGGCTGCTCCCGTAACAAGGCACGAAATTATGCCGCCTGCGCTGTCGCCTTCGCTGCGTATTTTTTCAATTTTTTCCATTGCTTTCTGCGCGCCTGTTTTTTCAGGGACGCGAAGCGGATTGNGTTCTATTTCTTCAAAATCAAAACCGGTTTCCCCTAAAGAAGGCATTTGTATTCCCGCAATTGAAGAAGTCCACGCGGTAATTTTAATTCCCGATAACGACAAAATTTTTTTTGCGACAGCGCCTGCGGCAACGCGGCAAAGCGTTTCCCTGCCGGANCTCCTGCCGCCGCCTCGGTGATCGCGTAAGCCGTATTTAGTTTGCCATGTAAAGTCAGCGTGTCCCGGTCTGTAAATGGATTTTAATTCATCGTAATCGCCGCTTTNTTGATTNTTATTTTTTACAATAATTGCAATGGGGNTTCCTAATGTTTTNCCTTCATAAATGCCGGAAAGTATTTCAGGCTTGTCTTCTTCGTCTCTTGAACCGTATGCCTTACCCGGGCGGCGGCGGATTAATTCTTTTTCGATATCGTCGGCGGAAAGTTCAAGTCCGGCAGGGCAGCCGTCTATTACACATCCCATAGCCGCGCCGTGTGATTCGCCGAATGTTGTTACTTTAAAGATTGCCCCAAAAGTATTCCCTGACATAATCTGTTTACAAATACCTTCTTACTTCTTCACCTGTAACAAACGCATAAAGCTCAATGTGCTGTTTGGCAGTACTGTTTGCAATTTTTTGAAGAAGAACTTCCTCTACCTGAAACAATCCGACTTCGCTTGACATATGCACGTCAACNCGGATAGGTCTTTCCTTTCCGGCGGTAATATTAACTTCTTCAATTGAATTGGCTGAATACTGATGAATGTGTCCTATTCTTGGAGCATGCAGCAGCGAGATTGGAATACGCGCGCGCCCCTTAGTCATATCGCATCCGTCGGCAACCTGAACAATACCGGCCTCAAGCGATGTAATGCTTATAGTGCCCATGTGACCTGCAATTGCTTCCATAGCAACAGCGCGTATCATTGTTTTTTTTNGCCAGTTATCTTTGTAAAGATGGGATAGAACATTATCAATAAACGGAACAGCCATAATTGTACTGTGCAATTCATGATTCTGCCGTCCCATACTCATGCCGAGATCATGAAGAATAGACGCAATAATTACCGCAATAAGACTGTCTTCATAATCTCCGCATCCGTCAGCTTCCAGGCTTGTTTTTATTCCGGCTTTTTTAAGAAGATCAAGCATTAATACCGACAGGTANGTTACTGTCCTCATGTGTACAGGACCGTGATCATTATAACCGAGCCTTACAATTGATACTGTGTTCGCGTATTCCTGCGCCGCCTGAATTTCTTCGTTGGCAAGCAGCAGTTTTAGACCTGTCATGGCTTTGCTGGAAAGCCCTAAAGCATCAACCAAATCAATTAAATTGATGTCAATGCTTAATTCTCTTGGAGATTTCATCTGTCATTCCTTTTATTTGATATATATAAAACTGGTTTCAGCGCCGTTTATATTATCGAAATACACGTTTGTAAAATCCCAGCGGTTGTTAAGCGCCCAAAATCCCCTTGAACGCATCAAGTATATCATTGGACATTGTTCAATTAATATTGACTGAAACTCATCCCAAATTTCCTGCGCTTTCCCNGTGTCAATTGTANATNNTCCTTCATTGTAAAGGTAATCAATACGAGCTTCCCATTCGGTTGCGGGCGTTTCCTGATTGGGGTTCCACATATGAAGATTTCCCTGAGACGGCCATACATTGCTGCCCTGGCTGGGAAACATATTATTACCGGAAAGCCCCATTAGCATTGAATCCCAGTCAAAGGTAGAGAACAACTGTTCTACCTGTTTCTGAAAATCCACAACGCGGATATTTAATTTTATACCGATTTTTGAAAGCTCGTCCCTTATAATGGACGCTATGTCCGAACTCATCGAACTTTCCGAGCGTATGGTAAGATCAAATTGTACACGCCTGTTTTTACTGTCGCGCATATTTCCGAATAAGTCCTTTTTAAACCCGATATTGGAGAGCAGCTTCAACGCGTGTTCTCTGTCATATAGATATTGAAGTCTTATTGACGGATTGTAATACTTATTGGGTTCCGGAAACAGGCTTACTTTTGGTTCCGCGAGACCTCTGTACACTTGGGCGTTTATTCTGTCCCTGTTAAGCAGGCAGCTCATTGCCTGGCGGAATTCTTTTTGGGTAAACCAATCGTACTGAGGCGTATCTTTATTTACCGGATTTTGATTAAATGTCCAGAATGACGCGGTAAGGCTGCCTTCGGAATTAAAGACGGTGTAATCCCCCTCTTTTTTATTTACAAGCCCGTCAAGGTCTTCAGGGCGCAGTCTGTATTCTTCGATTTCCCCGTTTTTAAAAAGCAATAACTCCGTATTTTCTTCGGGAATAATACGGATAACCATTTCTTCCCTATAGGGAATTGAAACGCCGTTNGNNTCTTTTCTCCAATAATTCGGATTCCGTTTGTACACAAGTCTTTGACTTGGAGTGTACTCAACAAGGAACCATTCCCCCATAGAAGGGATTGTTTTAGGATCAACAGATACATTGAACAAATTTTTTACCGCTTCTACGCCGCCCTGTTTCTTTGCGGGTTC
>WRGH01000157.1 GCA_009787285.1 Brevinematales bacterium | reverse complement strand
GAAGGAGAGCGTACCATTCAGGGTATGGTTCAGGCGGTAAGCAGGGGTGATATTCCTCAGGTACTTGTTAACGGAAATTTTTATAAATGGGATCAGGTAACTAAGGTATTTGCAGATGAAAAGGAGAGTTTAGGCTTATGATGCGATCATTGTTTTCCGGCGTTTCCGGACTTCAGAATCATCAGACAAGAATGGACGTTGTTGGCAATAACATTGCCAATATCAATACAACAGGTTTTAAAAGAAACCGTGTTAATTTTCAGGATCTTATTTATCAGCAGCTTCAGGGAGCCGCTCGTCCGACTGAAGACCTGGGCGGCGTAAACCCGAAAGAAGTCGGTCTTGGAATGTCAATTGCGTCAATTGACACGCTTCATATACAGGGTTCGCTGCAAACAACCGGCGTTGCTACAGACCTTGCCATTGTCGGTCAGGGTTTTTTCATTCTTGACGATATGGGTAAGCAGCTTTTTACAAGAGCCGGCGCGTTTTCAATTGATTCAGACGGCGTATTGGTTAATCCCGCAAACGGCATGAAGGTGCAGGGCTGGATGGCAAGGGAAATTGACGGAAACACCGTACTTGATGTTTCGCGTCCTGTAGAACAGCTTGTTATTCCTGTCGGAGGTAAAGATCCGGCAAAAGCCACAACGAGGGTTCAGTTTGCATGTAACCTTGATAAACGTATTCCCGAACTGCCGGAAAATCCGACGGGCGCTCAGGTACGTGATGCGACATGGTCAACAACAATTGATATTTATGATACATTCGGCGACAAGCATATTTTACAGCTTGAGTTCACAAGAGTTCCCGGAACCGTNAACAGCTGGAATGCGACNTTAAATGTCGATCCGCAGAATGGAACTCCTACCAATGCTACAATCGGTTTCGGCGCNGAACCTCCCGCCGCCGGCGGACCTACAACTTTTGTCGTNAACTTTTCAAATAACGGTACTCTGCTTTCCGCCGAAGACGGAGCGGGAAACNTTTCAGGCGGTACNGGGAGAGTTGAGATGAACGGCGCATTTGATGTGCAGACAGCCACTCCCAACGAAGACGGTACTCCGGTTAGGCAGCAATTTGTTTTTGATCTGGGTACTGTCGGCGGTTTTACAAAATCAATTACCCAGTATGCGGAAGCAAGTTCTACCAAAGCTGTAGAACAGGACGGACGCACAATGGGTTATCTTGAAAGCTTCAAGATCGATTCAAGCGGAGTAATCACAGGAATTTATACAAACGGCAGTACAAGAGATTTAGCGCAGGTCGCNATTGCNACTTTCCCGAATCAAGGAGGCCTTGAAAAAGCGGGCGACAGTACATTCCGTGTGTCAAATAACTCAGGTATAGCGAATATCGGCCCTTCAGGAGTAGCCGGAAAAGGAAAAATTATCGCCGGAACTTTGGAAATGTCCAATGTTGACATGGCGGATCAGTTTGTAGACATGATCGTTACCCAGCGCGGTTTTCAGGCCAATTCAAAAACCATACAAACTGCGGATCAGCTTTTGCAGGAACTTCTGACGCTTAAGAGGTAACGGGCGTAAGGGAACATTGAGCGTGCAGTAATTAATCCTATTGGGAATTTACTGCCGCTCTTTGTTTATTGATAATTGCTAATTGATAAGGTATGATAAAAGTAACAAAGCTGGATGGNACAAAGTACTACATTAATCCTCATCAGATTGAAAGTATTGAAATTCGTCCTGATACAACCTTGATGATGCTGTCCGGAAAATACCATATTATACGGGAAGAAGCGGATGATGTTTTGGAAGAAATTATTACCTACCGCCGGCGGTTAAGTCCGTGTGTAGTCCAGGAGTGAATTTATGAATATGGGAACAATAGTCGGCGTTTTCGGCGCAATGGCTATGATCATTACATCTATTTTATTGAGCGGCAACGTTATGTCGTCCTTTATTGATATCCCATCGTTAGCGCTCGTTCTTATCGGTTCATATTTTTCTCTTATGATCGCCTTTTCCTTATCTGACAGTTTAGGAGTCTTTGCCGCTATCGGACTTACCTTCAAACAACAGGTATTTAATAATCAGACTATTATTCAAAAAATGATCGCTTTCTCCGAAAAAGCCCGCCGCGAAGGTTTGCTTGCTCTGGAAGACGAACTTGAAGACCTTGATGATGAGTTCATGAAAAAAGGACTGCGTCTTGTTGTAGACGGAACAGATGCGACAGTCGTCAGGGACCTAATGGAACTGGAATTAAGCCAAATGCAGGGACGGCATTCATTTAAGATTAAGCTTATAAATATGTGGGCTACTCTTGTTCCCGGTCTTGGAATGCTTGGTACGGTTATGGGGCTTGTAGGTATGTTGCGGAACCTTGACGATAAAGCGTCTATCGGTCCTAACATGGCTCTTGCTCTTATTACCACGTTCTACGGTTCATTATTCTCCAACGTATACTTCATTCCATGGGCAAACAAGCTTATGGTATTTGACAATGATGAAGCCGCTATGAAGGAAATGATCATCGAAGGGGTTCTTTCGATTCAATCCGGCGATAATACGCGTATTCTTACATTAAAACTTCTTGCGTATCTTGATCCTGTTACGCGCAGAGGCATGGAAAAAGAATTATTGAAGGACTAGAGTAATTACATGGCGAAGAAAAAGAAACAGGATGAACCTACCCCGAGTACATGGTTAAATACCTACTCGGACATGATTACACTTTGCCTTTGTTTCTTTGTTATTCTGTTTAACCCTGATGAAGTTACGCAGGCGCAGTTGGACGCAATTGCGGAAGCCATTCGTACAGGCGGTATCGGCGCCATGGCGGGAGGCCTTACTCTTTCGGCAGGGCGCAGCGCGGAGTTGGGGAATACAATTATGGCTCTGCCTTCCATGGAACGCGGAAGAGTCATGGGAACTGCCATGCGAAAAGCCATCTCTGTCTTTTCACCTGAAATCCGCTCAAATAAAGTAAGAATAACGCATGATGAAAGAGGTCTTGTCATAACGCTTGCGGGGGACGCATTGTTTAATCCTGCAAGCGCGCGAATTAATATAGAAGCGACAAGGGATATGCTGATGCGGCTTGCCACTTATTTATCTTCCGATGAATTGCGGGAAAGAAAATTCAGAATAGAAGGCCACACCGATGCAGTCGATATTGACCCTACAGGTCCGTGGGAAGATAATTGGCAGCTTTCATCCGAAAGATCAAGGGCTGTGCTTCGTTATCTTACGGCTCTTGGCGTTGACGAAAGACGTTTTCAAATCGCCGGTTTTGCGGATACAGTGCCGCTTGCGACAAATGAAACTGAAGAAGGCCGCGCCATTAACCGCCGTGTCGATGTAGTAATTATAGATGAAGGTCATTTGTAAACCATGATGCGCAAATACTCACAGACAGCGAAGCGGGACAACTGCTTCCGGCGCGTCCGGTCCGTTCAAACAAAGGCAATTTCGGCAGGATAACGCTCTTTATGTTATAAGAAAGCCGGAATCATTCAGGCTTATTCTTTCAGACTCATGATATAGTCAATGCCGTTCTTAACGCTGACCATCGATGAAACTTTAAATTCTTCCTGTTCCAGAATGAAATGCTCAATTCCCAGTTTCTTTGACTTGGATATTATTTCCTTAAAATTTAACACTCCCTGATCAAGGTCTACACAATGTTTGTTATCGTCAATTTGCTTAACATGCAGGAGCTTTAATTTGTCTTTGTGCTTTTCCATATAGGCAAAAGGTTCTACATCGGCGTATGAAGACCAGAAAATGTCAAGTTCCATTTTGGCTTCAGAGGGAAGGTTTTGAAACAGAATGTCAAGAAGATACTCTCCGCCTATTTTTACAAATTCATGCGCATGGTTATGNTAGGCAAATTTAAAACCTGCGTCATNAATTTTTTTTATTACGGGAGTAAGTGTTTTTACGAGTTCCGAAACGTCTTCTTTTGTTTTAATGTCGGCTTTTGGACAGACAAGGTATTCAGTACCAAGGACTTTATGGTATGCGATTTCTTCGTCAAGACGTTTGGTAAGTCCTTCAAGGCCGATATGGCTGCCTACAGGTTTAAGATTGCATGAATCAAGGGTCTGCTTCATTTCCTGTGCGGAAAGTCCGCCGTAACCTGCAAATTCAACGCCGGTGTATCCTAGATCAGCCAGTTTTTTTAATGTGCCTTTAAAATCGCTTCCGATTATATCGCGCAATGAATAAAGTTGAATTGCAAATTGATTAATTAGTGACATACAAGTCTCCCTAAAAACTATTTTCAGAATTGTAACATATACGGCACAGAAACGCAATTATGC
>WRGH01000156.1 GCA_009787285.1 Brevinematales bacterium | reverse complement strand
TGAAAATATCGACAAAAGGGCGGTATTCGCTCCGTATGCTTCTGGACTTGGCTGAGCATAAAAACGAAGGCTTTATTTCCTTAAAAGATATTTCACAACGGCAGGGCATTTCAAAAAAATATCTTGAGCAGATCGTTACCTTGCTGAGCCGTCCTGATATTTTACGCACCAATCGAGGTAACAAGGGCGGATACATGCTGGCAAAAGAGCCGGACAAGTACACGGTAGGTCAAATTTTAAGAATTACCGAAGGAGGGCTGTCTCCCGTTTCGTGTCTGGCTGATAATCCGAACCAATGTAATAAGAAGGCAGACTGCAAAACCTTACCTGTATGGCAGGGGCTTGAAAAAATGATCAATCAATACCTAGACGGTATTACTCTTCAGGATATTTTATACAATTACAAGGATGCAGGCACAAACGAATACTATATATAAAGAGTCAGCTAATGAGGCTGTTCCAAGAACTGAAGTTTTGGAACAGCCTCATTGAATTTATGATGCGTTAAAAGCCTGTTCCAGATCGGCGATAATATCATCAATGTGTTCTGTTCCAACGGAAAGCCTGATAGTATTGGGTTTTATTCCCTGATCCAGCAATTCGTCCCCTGAAAGCTGCGAATGTGTTGTGCTTGCAGGATGTATAACCAGCGATTTGGAATCCGCCACATTGGCAAGAAGGGAAAACAGTTCCAATTTGTCGATAAATTTTTTCGCCTTCTCCGCCCCGCCTTTAATTTCAAAAGTGAAAATTGATCCTGCGCCCTGCGAAATATTTTTTGTACAAAGCGTGATCCTGATGATTCGGCAGCGACGGATGATTTACGGATTCTACCTGAGAGTGCTTTTGCAGATAACTTACCACTTTCAGCGCGTTTTCTACATGGCGCTCTGTCCTCAGCGACAGTGTTTCCAGCCCTTGCAGGAAAAGGAAGGAATGGAAAGGACTTAAAGTCGCGCCTGTGTCTCTCATCAAAGTAACCCGGATTTTTATGATATAGGCAAGATTTCCAACCGCATCAGTCAATACAACGCCGTGATAACTGGGATTCGGTTTAGAAAGTCCCGGAAATTTGTCATTTGCCGCCCAGTTAAATTTTCCCGAATCTACGATCACGCCTCCGATAGCCGTTCCATGCCCCCCGATAAATTTAGTGGCGGAATGAACAACCACATCGGCTCCGTGTTCAAAAGGACGGAAAAGGCAGGGCGGCGAAAAGGTATTGTCTACAATGAGCGGGATACCGTTTTTGTGGGCGATAGCCGCAAGCACGTCCATGTCAACGATGGTGGAATGCGGGTTACCCAGTGACTCCACAAATAAAGCCCTGGTGTTTTCGTTAATCGCCTTTTCAAAGTTCTTCGGATCGCTGCCGTCTACAAAGGTAGTGGATATGCCAAAGTCCGGCAAAGTGTGGGCGAAAAGGTTATAGGTTCCGCCGTAAATACGCTTATCCGATACGATATTGTGTCCCGCTGTAGCAATATTNTGTATTGCGTAGGTTACCGCCGCCGCGCCTGATGCTGTAGCTAACGCGCCGACNCCGCCCTCAAGAGCCGCTATTCGCTGTTCAAACACGTCCGATGTAGGGTTCATCAGGCGCGTATAAATATTGCCGCCCTCCGTTAAGGCAAACCTTCCCGCCGCCTGCGCGCAATCTTTAAAAACGTAGGACGTTGTCGCATAAATAGGCACTGCTCTCGCGTCGGTAGTCGGATCGGGTTTTTCCTGCCCAACATGAAGCTGCAGCGTTTCAAACTTGTAATTCTTTTTCATAAACATACTCTCCTTAAAATACATTTAACCCATATTACCTATGTGTTTACTATGATTATACTATACAAAATTAGAAACTGTCAATGATGCATGTAAAAAAAATTAAAGCTTATATTTATCGGCATCCCTAAAACCGGTTGTTTTTACCGGTTCCCTTGCTTTGCATTAGGTTCCAATATTTCCTCAGCATAGCGGACGGAGCTTATAGCATCCTTCGCATAAAAATCCGCGCCTATTTTATCAGCATAACTTTCCGTTAATACAGCCCCGCCCACCATTACACGGCAATTCGGCGCTTTTTCCTTGAGCAATTTGATCGTTTCTTCCATATATATTACTGTGGTTGTCATTAACGCGCTTAAACCTGCGAGCATTATGTTTTCTTTTAATACAGTTTCCAGTACAACAGCCGGTTCTACATTTTTTCCGAGGTCAATTACCTGAAAGTTATAGTTTTCAAGCAGCGTCTTTACGATATTTTTGCCTATATCGTGCACATCGCCCTTGACGGTTGCAACAACAACTTTCCCGCGCTTCTGCTGTACACCGCCCTGTTTTGACATTTTTAACGAAAGTGCCTCAAACGCAGCTTTTGCGGCTTCGGCGCTCATCAAAAGCTGCGGTAAAAAAGTCTTTTGGCTTTCATAATCTTTTCCGGCCTTATCCAGAGCCGGAATTAAATGCGCATTGATAATTTCCATAGACGGCGTATTGGCGCTCATGGCGCTTGCTATTTTTGCGGCCTGTTCTCTTAGTCCGCGTATAATTGTGTCTTGCAGACTCACTTCCTGCGCCGCATCTTTTGCTGCGGCCGCAGCCGGCTGCTCCTGACTTGAAAAATGGGCGATGTAACGGGCGCAATTTTCATCCAAACCGTTTAACGCCTGATATGCATATACCGCCTCCGTTATCGCGCTGTTCATCGGATTGACAATTCCCGCGCTAAGTCCCGCTCTCATAGCAAGGGAAAAAAATACCGCGTTAACGTTCTCCCTGCCGGGGAGTCCGAATGAAACATTGGAAACACCAAGCACGGTATGTACTCCCAATTCGCGCCGCAGATATTCAACCGTATCAAGGGTAACGCGGGCATTGTCAGCGCCGGTGCTTATTGTCATGGTAAGCGCATCTACAATAATATCCTTTTTGGGAATGCCGTATTCGGCAGCGGCGGCGATTATTTTTTCGGCTATTTGAACCCGTCCCTGTACAGTTTCGGGAATACCATTGTCATCAAGGCAAAGAGCGACAACAGCCGCTCCGTATTTTTTTACCAGTGGGAGTATTGTTTCAAGGGAT
This sequence comes from Brevinematales bacterium, assembly GCA_009787285.1. GTDB lineage: Bacteria > Spirochaetota > Spirochaetia > Treponematales > Breznakiellaceae > WQXQ01. The sequence goes on along the minus strand of WRGH01000156.1, from coordinate 1,252 downwards.
TCCTTTTTGCCGTTCACCGAGTTTAACAGCGGTTTGCCATTGTAAAGCCTGAGAGCGCGTTCTGCCGCTGCGGCTTTTGCGGTATCAATTTGCAGAACGGCTTTTGTTACGCTTTGCAAGCCGCACACAAGCTGCGCAAGAAGCTGCGCTTCGTCAATATCCGGCAGTCCGGCATTTACATCGAGAATCTGCGCGCCGTGTTCCACCTGCTCAATCCCCTCGCGGCATAAAAAGTTCATATCGCGATCAATGAGAGCCTTCTTCATGCGCGGCTTGCCTGTCGGATTAAGCCGCTCCCCAATAATGACGGTGCTGCCGCCGAATACCACCGTTTCTCCGTAAGAGCAAACCGAAGTTACATTCTTTTGCGTAACATGGGGAAGCGGAATATCCTTACAGAGACGAACGGCAGCGGCTATGTGTTCGGGGGTAGTGCCGCAGCAGCCGCCGATTATGTGCGCGTTACGCGCAAGTTCTTCCATCTCTGATGCAAACCCTTCAGGCGGCAGATGATACTCGGTTTTTCCGTTTATTCTTTCCGGTAATCCGGCGTTGGGATTTACAATAACAGGAATACTGCTGCAGCGGATCAATTCCGGTATAAGAGATTTAAGCTGTTTTGGTCCAAAGCCGCAATTAAAACCCAATGCGCAGGCTCCCAGACTTTCGATCAGGCAAACTGCGGTCTGAATATCCGCTCCGGTTAAAAGCCTGCCGGTACTGTCAGGAGTAAAAGTTACCAGCAGCGGCAGATTGCAGTTTTCTTTTACCGCAAGCATAGCGGCTTTTATTTCGTAGGTGTCGTTCATGGTTTCAATCAGAACAAGATCGGCTCCGGCCTGCGTTCCCGCCCGTACCATTTCGGAAAAAATATCTACCGCTTCTTCAAAATCCAAATCCCCGAAGGGAGAAAGCAGCTTGCCTGTAGGTCCAATATCCAGCGCGACAAAAGCTTCCTCTCCGCCGGCCTTTTTTGCAAGCGCAACCGCCTCTGANACTATCTTGTTTACCGAAAAGCCTGAATCGGAGAGCTTTAACCTGTTTGCGCCGAATGAATTTGTCTTAAGGATTTGACAGCCGGCCTGCCGGTATGCCTTGTGTATACTCAATATCTTTTCAGGATTTTTTATATTTAACAGTTCGGGAAATTCTCCGGGCGCAAGCGTATCCTCAAGCAGGCTTCCCATTGCCCCGTCAAAGATCAAGCGTTCATTTTCAAGCCGTTTTAAAAAATCCATTATGTTAATTTTAT
>WRGH01000155.1 GCA_009787285.1 Brevinematales bacterium | reverse complement strand
CCCCCCCCCCCCCCCCGTTATATTTATAAAAAAACCACTGTCTCAATTAATTAACTCTAATAAGGTAACCTATTGGGTGTTTTATAAAGGAACAGGAGAAAAAAATGAAAAAATTAGCTTTTATTTTAATGATATTAACTGCAATGTTCGCAATTGTAAGTTGTAATCCTAACCCCGATGACAGCGAGAAAAATTTTTGGGCTCGTAATATGGCTATAGGAGCATATTACCAAGTTTCGGCAGAGAAACTTGCCGAAAATTCAAGATGTGTAGTTTGGGCGGAGAAAGGAAGCGGCGTAACTGTATCAATGGCAAATAGTGTGGCAAATGCCTATTCTAATACTGTATACCAGAAAATGATGAAAAATTTTGGGTATACAATTAATGATCCCGATTTAGGTAAAGTGGATACTATGCAAATAGCCCATTATCTGGCTACAGGAACAAAAAGCGGAGCTAAATTAACCATTCTTCTTTTAGATATTAAGGACGGTTATAAAAATAGTAATGATTCTTTTGTTGCCGGATATTTTCATGCTATAAATCTCTTGGATGTTCCTCAATCAAATAAACTTGATATGATCTATTTGGATACTTATCCGTCTGTTCCCGGCTCAGATTCATCTAATGAAACACTTGCCCATGAAATGCAGCACCTTATGAATTTTGTGTCAAGTATTGTATTCAGATATAATAAAAGCACAAAAAATGTAGATTTTATGGATATATGGATTGACGAAGGCCTTTCTTCCGCCGCGGAATGGATATATTCAGGACAGCACCCTAATGTACGCTGGGAATGGTATAATATAGACAAATCAGAATTAATAAAAAAAGGCAACAATTTTTTTGTTTGGGGTAATCGCAGTGCGCAATCCCCGCTGGCCAATCTTGATGATTACGCAACCGTTTATCTTTTTTTCCAATATTTAAGACTTCAATCAGACAAGCCTGATAATATTTATTTTGATATTCATACATCCGAGCATTTTGATTATCAAGCAGTAACAACCGCAGAAAATATAAACAGCACTCATAAAAATAATTGGGAATTGCTGCTTAGAGACTGGCTTGCGGCAAATTTCACAAATGCTCCGAGCGGTCTGTATGGTTACAAGAGTGATTCTACATTGAAAAATGTAAAAGCTCCCATGGTTCCGGGTGGTACAACTAATTTACCTCTCGTTTCCGGAGAAGGTGTTTACAGCAGAACTTCAACTACCGGGGCTTCTGTACCATCGAATTCCGGAAAATTAAGATACGCAGCTTTAAGTTCTAATAGCGGCACTCCAAGTAATACAACTTCTACAGGCGGCGCTCAGCTTACATACAATATTGATACAGAAACAGATGAGGCTAAATGCGTAGCTTTAACAGGCAGCACAACCGGTACTGCTCCAAGCGTAGGTATTTCAATAACAGACGGCAGCGGTTCCGTGCAAATCGACCAAAAGAAATTTACCGGTCCTTTTAAGGTAGACGCAAGTTATTTCCTCAGGAAAAACGGAAAAAGCAGACCTGAAAATGAAATAAGAAGCCTATTTAACAATAACAACAGCAGAAGTATTATTAAAAGTAATGGTACTCTCAGATTTGACAAATCAACGGTTGAAAGAGTTTTTATTGATGAATAGAAATTTTTTCCTTGTGCTGCTGTTTTTATGCCTTGCCGTATCTTTACCCGCGTTTGGCTCAAAAGAAAAAAATACCGGCAAGACTGCCCCTCCTGTAAAAGTTCAGGTAACGGGAGTTGTGCGTCTTGTAGGTAACGCCAATTTTCCTGAATTGCAAATCAAGAATTCGGAAATGTCATGGTATATCGCAACGGATGAAATGGATAAACTCTATGATCTGCAGCACAGAAGGGTAACGGTGGAGGGCGAAGAAACAGTTACGGAGCTAAAGTTTGGAAACGGACTTTCCGCAGGCACAAGGCGCGAATTGAAAAAAATCAGAATTATCTCTGTTGACTCGTAGTCTTTAGATAGAATTAATGGCTTCCTGTGTCATGCGGTCGCAGCGTTCATTGTATTCATTGCCCGCATGACCGCGTATCCATTCCCAGCTTATAACAAAATCGCCTGTAAGTGAATCAAGTTCAATCCAAAGGTCCTGGTTTTTAACGGGCGTTTTGTCGCTTGTCCTCCATGAATTGCGTTTCCAGTTGCGTATCCATTCCGTAATGCCCTTCTGCACATACTGGGAATCGGTATACACTGAAACCTGATGCGGCGCGTCGTTCATTTTTTTTAATGCACGTAACGCTTCTATAACAGCGGTAAGTTCCATTCTGTTGTTGGTTGTTTCTTTTTGCGAACCTTTATCTTCGGCAATTATTTTTTCACCCTGAAAAGTTGTAATAATGACGACGTATGCCCAGCCGCCGGGACCGGGATTGCCGGAGCAGCCCCCGTCCGTATAAATTTTTAACGGTGTTTCCATTATTTTTTCTCCCGATGCCATTTTTCTATTCTGTCCCATGCCGCGTTTATTTTTGCAGACCTTTCAGTGGCTTTTCTGTAATTACCCTCATGGCCGGCATGATGGTCAGGATGGTGAATCTTCAAAAGTTTTTTATACGCGGTTCTGCAGGTTTCAATGTCAGCGCCGAAGGGTACTCCCAAACATTCAAAATCCGCGCGTAATTCTTCCGGCGGAGAATTTTTCCCAGCTCCGGTTTGCCGGCTGTTAGTTTGGCTGTTATTATATGAAGTGTCTTTCCATTTGTACTCACGCTCCTTTTTTTCATAGCCGTTTCCTTGGTTTAAATAATCGTCCAGTTCGTCATAAGCGGCGTCTAAATCAGGATCGCCGCTTCGGCGGAATACGCTTGATTTCTCGCTCATCATGTCATTGACGTAGCTGTTAATGACGCTGCCTAACCTGTCCCAAATACCCATTATTTTATAGTCGCCAGCATTACTGCCTTGATTGTGTGTTTGCGGTTTTCCGCCTGATCCCAGACACGGCTCTGCGGGCCGTCAATCACGTCGGCTGTAACTTCTTCCCCCCTGACTGCCGGAAGACAGTGCAGAAAGATAGTTTCTTTTTTACCGGTCTTGTTCATGACGGACTGATTCACCTGATAGGGGCTGAGGAGTTTTACACGCTCATTCTTTTTGCTTTCTTCGCCCATGGAAGCCCACACGTCGGTATAAAGAGCGTCCGCGTCTTTTACCGAGTCAATATTTGGAGTAACAGAAATAACTGCGCCTGACGCTTCAGCTAACGGGGCGCATTGCCCGCGTAAAGCGTCATCGGGATTAAGTTCAGCCGGAGTTATCACTGTAAAATGAATCCCCAATTTGGAGCAAATTACCATAAGGGAGCGGGCTACATTGTTTCTGCCGTCTCCCGTGAAAACAAGCTTCCTTCCTTTTATTTCACCGAAGCTTTCCTGCATTGTCATTATGTCCGCAAGAGCCTGAGTAGGGTGAAAAAGATCGGTCAGTCCGTTGTACACCGGAACCTGTGAATATTTCGCCAGAGTTTCTACAGTTTCCTGCTTAAACCCTCGGAACTGGATTGCGCTGAACATCCGCCCCAGTACGCGGGCTGTGTCTTCAAGCGTTTCTTTTCCGCCAAGCTGTATATCATTTTTGGAAAGAAGCACCGGATGGCCTCCCTCTTCGCCGAAAGCGGTTTCAAAAGAACATCTTGTGCGTGTGGAAAGTTTTTCAAAAAGCATGGCAAGGGTTTTCCCCTGAAAGCGGTTTTTTATTTTTCCGCTTTTTGATTCTTCTTTTACTTTTTTCGCGAGTTTCAGCAAATACAGGATTTCATCAGGTGTATAATCCAGTAATGTCAGCAGGGAACGACCCAATAATGATACAGACACAGCAATCCTCCGATTTTTCAGAAACTTCAGTTTCTGAAAAACTTCCTTTAATATACCATTTTCACAGTTAAAAGCATAGAGTTAAGGCTGTTTCCAACTTGGCAGTTTTAAATTATTCAATCATAATATGGTAAAGGAGTTAAAATCATGGAAAAAGCTGCCATTATCGAAAGGGCAAAAGATTATATTTCAAAAGAACGCGACGCCGGTTTCCGCTCCCAAGTGGAAGAATTATTGTCAAAAGCGGATTCATCTGACGCTATAAAAGAACTTGAGGATCGTTTTTACCGCGANCTGGAATTCGGCACAGGCGGCCTTCGCGGAGTAATCGGCGGCGGNTATAACCGCATGAATACGCTTGTTGTAAAAAGCGCCACNCAGGGACTTGCGTCCTANCTTATAAAAACATTTCCCAAAAAAGCCGCCGCTCAGGGCGGACTGAAAGCGGTTATCGCCTTTGACAGCCGCCATTATTCAGCGGAATTCGCGGAAGCCGC
>WRGH01000154.1 GCA_009787285.1 Brevinematales bacterium | reverse complement strand
TAGCCACAAGCGGCCGACGGGAGTCGAACCCGCGTCACGAGCTTGGGAAGCTAGGGTAATGCCGTTATACGACGGCCGCTAATAAATTTTCACCTTCTACTTACTATATGCAGTTCCGTACAAGTACGAAACTGTAAGGCTAAAAACCGCAGGGCGGCATGGAAGCCGCCTGTTACCAGTTCAGCAGTTTTTGCGAAGTAAAAACTGNAAGCTAAAGAACCGCATGGATGCGGTTCTTTAGCAATGATCCAGGGCTGACTCGAACAGCCGACCTGCCGCTTAGGAGGCGGCCGCTCTATCCCCTGAGCTACTGGACCTGCAAAGTCAGAATATCACTCCAAAATTGCATTGTCAACTTTAGGTATTAACACTTACGGTCATTGCCAAAAAAGATGATAATNTGCAATTCTTTCCATAAAAGATGCAAATATCTTACCACTTGCTTTTAGGTTCTCTTTTGTCTAAAATAATATAATGAAGAGAAATAAAAATTTTATGTTAAAATCGGTAGTTTTTCTGTTTTCTTTACTAATATTGAATATTAACATGGTTTTCGGGCAGGAGATAGTTACTGCAAAAAGATACCTTGAAATAGTATCTGAAACATACGCCTTAGTCAGGGACTATGAAGCAAATCTCACAATTCATTCCGGTAACTCCGAAATGATTGGGAGGGTNAGCCACCTTTCTCCGTCTTATTTACGGATTGACTTTTCCCGTCCCGCTGATCAGGTAATTGTTTTTAACGGCGAATTACTTACTATCTATTTGCCGGAATTTAAAGCTGTCTTAAATCAAACAGTCAACCAAAGCAGAAGACCGGGCGCAACCGGAGCTTCAATGGCAAGCTCGCAGGGATTGACCTTACTTAGCCGTAATTATGCTGCTTCATTTGTTACAGGNCCTAATCCTGAACCGCTGGACAGCAGTTCAAGAGAACAGGTTGTTAAACTGCGCCTTGTAAGACAGTCTGCTTCCGAAGGATTCAGGGAAATTATATTAAGTATAAATCCTGATACAAAATTAATCCGCAGAATCGAAGGACGAACTATATCGGAAGGCGAAGTGCGTTTTGACTTTACCAATGTAAAAACAAATCAGGGNATCCCTGAGCAGCGTTTTATTTACGACTCACCGGCATCGGCAAATATGTATAATAACTTTTTATTCAGGGATTCTGATTAAGGCACGGGAGGAACTTGATGGAATCGCCGGGGGAGAAATTAAAAACTGCGCGTAATGAAAAAGGGCTTAGCATTGATCAGGTAAGCCATGATACAAATATTACAATTCGTTATATTGAGGCGCTGGAAGAAGAAAATTACAGCGTTTTTCCGGGCGAGCCGTATATAATCGGTTTCTTGAAAAACTACAGCGCCTATCTTGAACTTGATGTTCAAAAAATCCTTTCTCTCTACAAAGCGCTTCGCATTCAGGAACAGCCGGTTCCGGTGGAGCAGCTTCTCAAGCACCCGCCGAAATTACCGAAATTCATTATCCCTGCCGTTATCATATTCGGTCTTCTCGGCGCGGGCGGCTACGGCATTTATCAGTTTATATTAAACTGGCGGAACAGACCCGTTCAAAATACAGCGGCTGTCCGCGTTCCTGTTGAATACATTATGGAAGGCAATTCCATGGAGCGGCGTTTTTATAAAAATGATTCTGTTTTAATTCAGCTAGGTAATGAAATGTATAAACTGGAGCTTTCTAATCTGAGCGAAGCCGTAACAATCCGCACTCCGGGAGGTTCGGTAATTCTGGATTTAAGTCAGGAAGCTAACATTGATCTTAATAACGACGGAATTTCTGAATTACGCATAACGGTAGCTGATTTTGCAAGAAATAATGCCGATATGGGAGCATTAATGTATTTCTACCTTATGGATGCAGATGCCGCGTATAACGCCGCCGGCAATAATCAAAACATTCCCTTTATAATGAACCCTGCAGCGTCCGTAAGTACAACTATTATACCGGCGTCTCCCAGCGCATATCCTTTTACCTTACAGTCGGCTTTTCAGGGTTACTGTATGTTCCGCTGGGAAATACTCAATGAACGGGATCGCAGAGACAGAAACGAGAAATATTTTCAACGTTCAGACGAATTAAACATACAGGCGCAAAACGGCATCCGAATCTGGTCGTCAAATGCACAGGCGGCAAAGTTTCAGATTATCGGCGGCGGACGGTCGATACCTTTGGAAATCGGCACGCCAGGTGAAGTTGTTGTAGCCGACATCCGCTGGATAAGGGATGACAGCAGCCAGTACCGCCTTATGTTTATCCGGCTTGAAACAGGCAGTTGATGCTTGCGTTATTATTTTGATCTTTTTGGCTGTGTAAAAAATCAGGTAGACGCGGAAAACATGATGGCCTGTCTTGACAAAGCAGGCTGGGAAACCTCTGATGCCGAAACTGCGGACTTAATAATTGTTAATTCATGCGGGTTTATAGANAGCGCAAAAAAGGAATCAATAAACGCTGTNATCGGATGGCGTAACCTTTACCCCGAAAAAAAAATACTCCTTGCAGGCTGCCTTGCCCAGCGTTATGCGGGAGAACTTTCTGATAACCTTACGGAAGCGGACGGTTTTTTCGGCGTTGAAAACATTGCCGCCATTGCGCAAGCTGCGGAAAAAACCTGTCTTGCCGCCGTAAAAAATACNCCGTCAACGGACAACCCGCCGGGCGAACGTCCGCTCCTTTCGCTGCCNGGTTCGGCTTATGTAAAGATCAGCGAAGGCTGCAACAACCGCTGTTCTTATTGCGCAATCCCTNTTATTCGCGGCAGTCTTGCAAGCCGTACAATCCCCGATATAACGGAAGAATGCCGCTCTCTTCTGGNGCGCGGCATAAAAGAACTTTGCATTATCGGGCAGGACATCGGCTCTTTCGGAACAGATACTGCATCCGGCAATACAAGCAAAAATCTGCCGCAGTTACTAAATTCCATTTCCAAAATTGAAGGGCACTTTTGGGTACGCCTGTTGTACATTCACCCAGATCATTTCCCGGTTCATCTCCTTGATATTATGGAAAAAGACAATCGTTTTCTTCCGTACTTTGACATTCCCTTTCAGCACGCATCAGTTAAAATACTTACAGCAATGAACCGCAGCGGTACGCCGGAAAAATATCTTGAGCTAATCAAAACAATCCGTAAAAGACTGCCGCATTCTGTTATCCGTTCAACATTTTTACTTGGTTTTCCAGGTGAAACCGAAGAAGATTTTGAAGCCTTACTGGATTTTCAGAAAAAAGCAGAATTGGACTGGCTAGGCTGTTTTGCATATTCCAGGGAAGAAGGCACGCCGTCTTTTTCCATGAAGGGACAAGTGCCAAGAAAAACAGCGGCAATTCGTAAACAGATAATTGAAGAACGGCAAATACCGATCACTGAAAAAAACATGGAACGTTTTACAGACCGGACACTCGAAGTATTGATTGAAGAACAGATTGATTCAGGTGCCCCTGAAGAAAATTTATGGCTGGGCAGGCTTTACTGTCATGCGCCTGACATTGACGGCGCGGCGGTAATTGCAGGCGCGGCGGGAACTAATCCGCAGCCATGGGACATTGTTCCATGCAAAGTCATCGCCCGCCGAGGATTCGATCTGGAAGTTCGTCTGCTAAAGGAATAATCAGCGGGGCTTTTAATTGACGAAAATAATCTATTTTGCCGATATATTATAAGTATGAAACTTCTTCTTTTCACCTGTCTGTTTTTATTAACCTCGCTGATTTTTGCCGTAGCGCCGCTTGAGGGTAAATTTTCCTCTGCGCCAAGCGCCTCAGCATCGCAGGAAGAAAAAGATCGCGCTTATTCAGAAGCGCGCAGTATGGTGATTAATGCTGCGGTAAAATACGAGAATACTCCGTATCGTTACGGAGGGATAAGTTCGAAAGGGCTGGATTGTTCAGGTTTTATTTATGTCAGTTTCAAAGACGCTTTAGGAGTTGCGCTGCCCAGATCATCGTCAAGTTTATATTCATGGGTGGAAAAAATTCCTCTTGAAAAAGCGCAGCCCGGAGATTTACTTTTTTTTAAAACCGATAAAACAGGCAATGTTTCACACGTCGCGCTTTATCTTGGCAGCCGCTGGTTCATTCACGCCGCTTCTTTCGGCGATCGAACAGGTGTAACTTATACAACGCTTGACGAAGGATCATGGTCGCGTACTTTCGCCGGAGCAGGACGCGCTTTTCCCGAAATTTCATCAGATTATCGACGGATAATGACAAGCGGTACGGCATATTCCAGCGGTAATCAAAATAAAAAATTCAAAGCTGATTTTTGGGCAAGATTCCGCTTCTCTGCCAACCTCATAAGTATTATCAGTAACC
>WRGH01000153.1 GCA_009787285.1 Brevinematales bacterium | reverse complement strand
TTAACTTCGTCGACTTCAGAATAAAGGGAGCCTGAAAGGCGCGTTATCGCATGACGGCGGCCTGTATCGGTTTTTGCAGATACAAGTTCCATGACAGACTCACAGCGGGTAAGATCAAGTTTCCCGTTAAGAAACGCGCGGAAAGTAAACTCTCCGGGCAATGCGTCGCGGAAACCTGAAGATTTAAGCTCGTTCATTACCGCTTTTCCCGTAACAGCTCCACCATGACAGCTAATGTCAAGGCTGTCCTCTCCTGTGTAACTTTTCGGAGCGCGATATACGGACACAAGCGCCTCGTCAATTTTTTCACCGGCGTTTACAATCCAGCCGTGAATGACAGTATTGCCCTGCGTACTTTTCAGTTTTTCAGGCGCAGAAAAAACCGAAGCTGCCATTTCGACAGCGCCTTTTCCCGAACAGCGGATTACAGAAAGAGCGCTGTTTCCCGAAATGGTTGCAAAAGCAATAATTGGAGATTCGTCGCCATACATGGCGCCGCCATACATGGCATCGCTTTTTTTACACATTTTGTTTTTGCTCAGTTCCGGCAAGCCTGAGTCTCACAAAGACCCATGGAGAGGCGGCGGATACCCAAAAACCGCTGAGCGCAGCCAAGACAAAGCCGTAAAGTTTATAATTGGCGGAGTGCTGCGGTAAAAATTTTATGCCTGTAAAAAAGATTAAAGCAAAACCGGCTGTTCCAAAAAGCAGCCTTGCAAAAAGAGCAATATATTTTTTTGTTCCGGTTTTTTCAAACGGCGCATTACTCGAAAAACCAATATACTTTTTATTAATGTAATAACCTGCGCCAAGACCAAGAACGGCTCCGCCGGGCATAAGCAGTTCTTTACTGGGCAGGTAAAGTATCATAAAAAAAGAAAGAGCGGCGCTTGCAATCATTCCGGCGCGAAAACCTCCCTTTTCAAGAAGTTTTTCTATCCTCGCGTATAACAAAAAATAGCCGCAAAGAATAATACCGCCGATAATCCAGCCGGCTATTACATCGGTGGGGAAATGCACTCCAAGGTAAATTCTGGAAAAGCCGATTAAAAAGCAAAGTACGGCTGCGCAGGCATAGACCCAATTTTTTTTTATCCAAGAAGCTAAAATAAAAAAAACAACCAGCGTATTCTGCGCATGTCCAGAAGGCAGCCCTCCCATGCGTTCATAAATCATNCCGACCGAAGGATCATAACCTTCAAAAAAAGGACGNGGCTGATCGAGGAAAAACTTTAAAGACATATTAATCCATAATGAAATAATAAGCATCAAACAAAGGCGCATTCCCTTTTTTTCGTTCACACACCAGTACAAGACAGTAAGCGCCGTCAAAAACACAGCCCAGCTTCCTATAGCGGTAATTATTCGCATAACAAAAGTCAAGGCGGGACAGGAAACAGTTTGAACTGCCCTGATAAAATCAAGCCCCCACTGTAATACCGGCTCCATGCTAAAACCTCTCATAAAAATTCTGGCGCATACGGTTAATTGAATCCCGCTGATCACCGGTCGGAGTAACAGCGGAAACGGATTCTGTCATTAAGTCAGAAATTTTTAACTGCATTGCCATTTTATCTATACTGATTAATACAAAAAAATTATATATCTCAGTATATGCCGTTTCAATATCATCATTTTCCTGTCTTACTTTCATTTTAATCCAGTAAGTATCTTCTTTAACAGCCCCTGTATATATNGCGCTATACGCCTTTTTTACCATTGTTTCAAAAAAAAGTCCGTATTCATAATCAGGATACAAATACGCCGCGGAAACCATTCTTCTTTCGATTCTTTCCGCCGCCAATATGGTAAAATCCTTTACGGCGGAAAAATTATCCGCCCATATATTCATCGCTGTAAAATTTATTCCCTCGCTGCTTCCGATAAATACATATTTACCGTAAAAAGCGCTCATTCTTTCAACTTCTTCAATTCCGCCGTTTATATATGCAGACAGCCAGCCGGGCAGGTTTCTGACTGAAGTCCCGTNTTTTGTTTCAATAATATNATCAGGATTGATGTTNTTTTTATTTTTNCCCGTTTCAATATTATTATTTTTGGGAACAGGACTGAATACANTTTTTTTTTGACCGGCGCATGAAAATAAATTTATTACGCAGAGAGAAAAAACCAGCGCAAAAAATTTTATTTTCATATTTTAACAATAATTAATTCACGGAAACAATATCAAGTTCAGAATGGTTATATTCTAATGATTTTTTTATGTCCGCCGCAAGAATTTCCATTGGCGGCATATTATAAAGCGCAAACTCGTCCCAAAGCGCGGTTGAGAAAGGCTTATTCCAGTCGGCAGAACTAACAGCCGCAGCATCTTCTCTTTTTAATCCAAGCAATACTTGAAAATTATTTCTTAAATTAGCTTTAATACGGATTGGAGCCGCAGCCAAATCACCCTGTTCAACATATTCTCCCATAATATTGATTTTTGCCGACAATAGACCTGGAAGAATTGAAAAACTAACACCCGCAGTAATGAAGGCTCTCTGTTCGGTAATTTTGATAACTTGAAAAACAGTCTCTGAAGGAGAAGACAATGTTAAAATCAGATTTTGTCCGTCTTTGCTCAAAACAAGGGAAATATCGGGGGAAGATTCAAATAAAACAGAGAAGACTACGCCTTCATTTAGCGGCTTAAAACGGAATAATGTCTGCCACATTCCTCGTCGGATAATAGCTTCAACATTTGAATACGAGGCTTCTGTCTTAATTGCTACTCTTGGCAGCGTAATGCTGTTACTGCCGGTAGCAAGCCCGTAAATTCCGTTTGAAGGCATCCATTGAAGAGCGCCGTTAACGGCAGGCTTTTGGTATTGCTCGGCAGAATTAAGCTTTCTAAAATCATTCAGATTGCCTTCAAAAACATACCACTGTAAAAGCTGAGGAATATCTTTAGAAACAAGATTAAGATCAGTTGTTTTAGCTGAAACAAGAAGAGAAATTTCTTTTTGATACCCTGCAAGACCGTGATGGTTTTCCACAGGGAACACTTCAGCTCGTATTGAATAAAAACCGCTTTGTTCCGATGCTTTCCATAAAAGATTTCCTGCTCCGTCAGAATACTTTCCTTCGCTAATCCTTCTCTTGCCGTTGTACCATATAATGTACGGATCCGTACGGCTGTTAAAATTCAATTTAGCTTCAAGCATTACTGTCATTTCTTTGGAAATAAGCAAGGGATTTTCATTAACGCCCGGCAAATGNACGTTTATACCTTCAAATGTAAAGAAAGTATTACCCATATATTGGAACGATTTTTCAGTCTTTTGTAAAACATCCCTTCCGCTCATAACCTGTGAAACAAGGGTATAACGGTCAATAGGTAAATTTTCCGGCAACGGAAAAGAAGGCAATGCCTCATCAAGATTTTTAACCTTAACCAGAAGTTCATCCTGCTCGGCTTTATCATAAAGGCTGTATATGACTTTTTGTCCGATAACAACTCCCCTGGAATTCTTAATAAAAACCAAAAGAGAAGTTACATCCGGATCATTAGAAACAGGCTTTTCAAAATACGGATGTATTTTCCCGTCAATATTTACAAAAGAACACTCATCCAGCGGTATATTGTTTACTTGGGCGTTTACCTTGTAGGNATCAGGAGGAAGAATGTTATCCATAGCATCACACCCGATTAAAAAACAGAGAAAAACAAGGACAATCGGCCTTTTTACGGTACTTTTGGCACTCATACCCATTATTAATATATCAATTTATATTCATAATATCAACCTTTTATTGATTTAGTTTTCTGTTATTATATGTGTATGAGAACGAGAGCAATAATTCATCTTGACCGTTTTATCGGGAATATTGAAGCTGTAAAGGCGCGAATCGGGCATGAAAGACGCATTTGCGTACCGGTCAAGGCAGATGCTTACGGACATGGCGTTATGGAAATAGCCAAAATAAGCCTTGAAGCAGGCGTTTATTGTCTCGGCGTAGCAACTGTTGCGGAGGGAATAGAGCTTAGAAACGGAGGGATAACCTCCCCAATCCTGCTGTTCACCCAGCCCCATCCTGCGGAAATACCGGATATTTTAACGGCAGGGCTTATTCCGTTTGTTTCGGATAAATGGTATGCCTGCGCTCTTAATGAGGCCGCAGGCTCTAAAATCAGACTGCCCGTACACTTAAAAATTGACACAGGTATGGGACGGAACGGCTGCTCAACCGAAGAAGCCCTTNCTCTTGCAAAATATATTGACGCTTGCGAGTCTCTTGAATTGGCAGGAACAGCNACNCATTTTGCCGTTTCCGACTCAACTGACGCTAAGGATATTGCTTACACCCAATTGCAGTTATCGCGTTTTAAAGAAACAGTTGACGCTATAAAAAACGCGGG
>WRGH01000152.1 GCA_009787285.1 Brevinematales bacterium | reverse complement strand
GCGTTGCGCAATCTGCGTATCCTATTTTGTCCGCCGTTGTAAGCCATCAACGCCAGAATTGGATCGTCAAAATAATCCCTTAAATATTTAAAGTAATAAGTGCCAATATGAACATTATGCGCGGGGTTTGTAGAGTCAACAACGTCATTCTCGCCTAAATAATCAGGTCCGCCCTGGCGCTTTATACGTTCCGCCATATCCTTCGCTGTAAACGGCATTAACTGCATTAATCCAACCGCTCCCGCGCGTGAAATTACCGCAACTCTAAACGCGCTTTCCGAGCGGATAAGCCCGTAAAGCAGCGAAGGCGCAAGATCGAATTCCTTCGCGTACTTCTCTACTAATTCAAGATACGGACGCGGGAACAATAATTCCCAATCGTACCTGTTCTTGCTGTAACCGCCTTTGAAAATATACAAATTGACAACTTCCATACACTTTGGATAATTACCCTCGTTATGAAGAGCCTGCGCTACAACGCGCAATTCATCGACAGTCAGTTTATGCTCCAGTTCTTTGATATGAGGAATCATAAAATCAACGGCTTTATTTTCAAAGAAACCCATAATAAATTGCATATATTGGGAATATTCCTTTTTTTCCAGCTTGGGTTCCATTCTTTCGGTTAAAACAAATAAAGGTTCATTCAAAGCGTCGGCGCATTGCGAACGGTAAATAAAAGACGGAAGAGAGGGAATAACGCCTACGTCATAGGCAGCGCGGTAAAAGGCAGGCGCGTTCGCCGATTCAATGTCAATTGTTTTCGCGGCAAGACGCATATCCGCAGGAGACAGATAATTATTTTCTATTGAACGGGCTATTACCCTTGCGTAAGCGACTTTAGAAGCAAACGCGCTTGTGTATTTTATAAGATCATAAGTTCTTATAACTTTATTCCAATCGCGCTCGGATACAAGCTTATGTAAAAATCTTTCTAAAATATCGTTGTAATAATTGCCCTTGTGCCACTCAGGAACATACTGCGTCAGCTTTTCCATAAAACTGTTAGCCGAACCGGTTATTGTTAAATCAAGAATATACCAAATACAGGCGTCAATCTGATCCGCGTCCGGGGCGAGAGTTAACGCCTGTTCAAAAAGAGCAATGCCCTTTGCGTTCTGATTGCCCATTCTGCGCGCGACTCTTCCCGCGTAAAAATTAAGCCTATACTGAAGATCAAAAGACAAATCCTTGTTTGCCGCCAGCCATTGTAAATAAAGAGTGTGCCCTTCTCCGCCCGATTGCGTATATTGAAAAGCCTTGCCCAAATCATTCAGCAAAATAGGATAATTAATAAAAAGATAGGGGATTTGCTCCGACCATTTATCTTCCGTTTTAAAAAGACGGAAATAATTCAACGCCTCATTGTAACGCAGGCATGATACGGAATGATGCCCCATAATAGCCGCTAATTCCAAATCTGTAATAAATATTTCTTTTTTTTCGCATGCCTTAAGGACAAACCGTCTGGCTTCCTCATAAGACGGCGAATTTTGATCATGACCAAAGAAAAATAAAAGCGCTTTTTCTTTGTCAGGCGCGGAAGCAATTTTAAAAGCCTCCGCCCAAAAACCGGTTACTTCACCGCGGACGCGTTCCGTTGTTTTGCGCGAAAGTTTTTTCCCCTGCGACATTAAAATCGCAAGTTCTTCCGCCGCCGCCCGCCTGATATATTCATTGGGACTGGAAAGAGCTCTTTCAAACAACTTGGCTTTTTCGGGAATTGAATTATCCAACAGTCCCAGATAATAATAATTATTTTTTGTCTGCGACGCGCAAGAAAAAACAAGCAGAGAAAATAAAAAGAAAAACTGAATTCTTAATAAGCGAAACAAAATTAATTCCTGGGAGGAATCCGTATCGTCCTTCCTGAAATAATCAAGTTCGGGTTTCTAATGTTATTATACTTGGCAATTCTGGGATACAGCCAAGGATTACGGTAAAACGCTTCGGCAATATCCCATAATGTATCGCCCCAGCGAATCCTGTAATTCACACCCTCTCTTGGAATTGTAGTCGGAACTTTATACGACGCGACAGGCGCCGGACTGCGTTTCTTCCCTGTCTGCTGAGGTCTTTGCTCAGGCGCAGTAACAGGCGCTTGAATCACGGGCGCCGGTTCAACTATCTGTTGAACAGGTTCTGTCTGCTTGACAGGTTCAGGTTCTTTAACGGGTTCCAGTTCCTGTTTTTTTACCGGTTCCGGTTTTTTAGCCGGCTCCTGTTTTTTAACAGTTTCCTTGTAAATATATTTTCCGTGAATGTTATTGTTATAGAATGAACGGACTGTATCCATGCCGTTGTAGAAGAACAGCCACCCGGCAAGAACCCCTAAAGCAAGCAATATGATAAGCACGACTAATATCCATGTGTCAGAACCTTTTTGCCGCACTTCTTTAGCATGATGATAAAGACTTGAAGGCGGCTCTTCGTTTGCTTCAAGCGCGAAATCGGGAAGATCAACGCCGCGAGATGATTCATCAAGGGATTTTAAGGAGACGGTTAATACGCAATGCTCTCCGCCTGCGCCGGTATCAAGATCAACAGCCTCGGCGACAATTTCCCCGCTGGAATCGGAAGCAATTACCATCTCGATAGACGGCTCTCCCTTGGGTTTCGGTTTTATATTTTCAACAACAAGACTGCCGATATATTGAGCGTCCGGCATAGTATTCGCCGGACTCCTGTAAAGATCGATTTGGACGCTGGGTTGGTTATCATGAACAGTGGTAAGTATTATTCTTTTTTTTATCGAGGAATTCTCCTCCATTATGGGGTAGAATTCACCGTTGGCAATTTTAATGCCAATATTTGACGCCATGTGACCTGCTCCTTTCAAGCAAACTTATGAAGTTCTTTTTTAAGTTTAATCTTGAAATTTACCTTCTGTCAAGGGGGTTTTTCATGGTAATTTTTATTTTTTATAGGGAATTTATGCAATTTTTATATAAAATTCGCTTTTTTACCGTCAAATTTACTGCAAAACCTGTATCAGAAAAGACAAAAATATCCGATAATTATATGTATGATTCCAGTAATACTAGGAATTGTCGCCATTTTCTTTGTTGGGGCGATCATTTTATTCATAGTAAACTCTTCTCGCGGTCCTTCATTAAGGTCTGGAAGATCAGCCAGAGACCGTGAAGCGGCGATAAAAGACGCAAATAAAAGACTTGCCCAGAATCCCAATGATCCGGAAGCGTTATATGTATTAGCCGGCGCTTACTTTGAAGATAAAAACTGGGAAAAGGCGATGAAAATTTATGAAACCCTTATAGACCAACTCTCTGTAAATAAAAATATAAAAGGCATTGATAATTTTGAAGTTTTTCTCAGATACGGTCTTTCAGCCAAACAGCTCAATCTGCTGGATCAGGCTTACAAAGGTTTTGCTACGGCAAGAACTTACAGACAGGATAACTTTGAGGTAAATTACGAGTTAGGCTCTCTGGAGTTTGAAAGAAAAAATTACGAAAAAGCAATCCAGCTTTTACAGCAGGCGCGTATTCAGGAGCCTGAGAATCCCGCCGTCTTACGCAGTTTAGGTCACTCTCTTTTCAGAATAAAAAAACCCAAAGAAGCTATGACTTTTATCCGCAAAGCGATAGACATCGCCCCGGACGACAAGGAATCGCTTTATACTTTGGCGGAATGTTATCACGAAGCGAATCAAATTGAACAAGCTTTGCGCATTTATAACCATCTGCGCGCCGACCCGGTAATGGGACCCACTTGCTGTCTCAGCGCGGGAACTATTCATCTTGATACAAGACAGTATGAGTTGGCGATTCAGGATTTTGAAATCGGTTTAAGACATACGGATATTAAACCTGATACTTCAGCAGAACTACGCTACAAACTTGCAACAACGCTGATTAAAACAAATGAAATCGGCAAAGCGATTCCCCACCTAAAACAGCTTCAACGCGAAAACCCGTCNTANAAAGACGTTACCGTCCTGTTAGGCAAATATATCGAATTAAACGCCAACCGCAATCTGCAAACATTCCTGATGGGTTCATCCGNNGACTTTGTCGCCCTTTGCAGAAAAATCGTTATGACCTACTACGGCAAAGCAAAAGTAAAAATANNAAATATATCCGTTAACAAANCCGAATGGGCGGATATTCTTGCCGAAGTTGACACAATAAAATGGCAGGACCTTATTATGTTCCGTTTTATCAGAACTCAAGGCTCCATAGGCGAGCTGATCGTAAGAGACTTTCACTCACATTTAAAAGAGGTAAAAGCCGGCAAGGGAATTTGTATCACTGTCGGTCAATACACGGATGAAGCCAAAAGATACACGGAAGCGCGTCTTATCGACTTAATCGAAAAAGAAAAACTCCAGGCAATCCTCAATTCCCTTGACGCAAAAACCGCCG
>WRGH01000151.1 GCA_009787285.1 Brevinematales bacterium | reverse complement strand
AGGCTGCAGGGCATAAAACGTAATCGGATAATCAAAGGACACCCTTAAATAAATCCACTTCTCTCTCCAGCTTGTATCGGGTGAAATATACACAATTTTTTCTTCGCCTTCGGCATACGGTAAATT
Organism: Brevinematales bacterium; assembly: GCA_009787285.1. GTDB lineage: Bacteria > Spirochaetota > Spirochaetia > Treponematales > Breznakiellaceae > WQXQ01. Next base: position 4,263 of record WRGH01000151.1, on the reverse strand, counting down.
TGCCCTGAAAAACAGAAACTGGTTGTATTCGTATATTTCATCAAGATCGGTAAAAGGAAAACTGTAGGAAAGAACCTCAAAATCATCCGAATTCCTGATAACGCTCATCTGTATAACATATTGAGGTTCATCCGCCGGAGCCGGCCGCTGTGTGCCGTCGCTGTACATGACCATATTCTGAACAACATTGTATCTGTAAATATACCCGGCTTCAGTTCTGTTGTTTGTTATGGTATATCCAAGAGCAGTAGCTTCCATGTTGAAATTTGTCTGAAAAAACTCACGGTGATCCGCCCTGAATGCCGTTCCCTCAACAAAAATATTGTTATTGGGAGGGAGCGTTTCAACAACGTCGTCAGCATAGGAAAAAACTGCAAAAAATGCCAAAATTATTACAAAATAAACTTTCTTCATATAATGATTAAATTCTAGTACTATATCGGCGATTTTTCAAAAATTTTAAGCTGTATCTTTAATTAATTTTTTTATTATTACAGCTTGTCGGACCGGAACAAAAAGTAAAAATCTAATACATTTCAGCTCAAAAGAATTCAGCTTTAGAAAAGTTATATCTTACAAATTTAAGGGGGCAAAAAAAGTATTTAAAATGCCCCCTCTCTGCTTTGCCTTATTCAGCAGGGTTTTTTTCCTCAATAATAANAGGGGGTTTCACTTCAACAGGTTTTTTGGCAGTAACAGGNTTTTTTGCGGCAACAGGTTTCTTGGCGGCAGCAGGCTTTTTTCCGGCAGCAGGCTTTTTCCCCTTACNTGCCTTTACAGTTNCTTCCTTAACGGTAGTATCAACAATNTTTGCGACAGGCGCATTCTTCATTATAGAAGCTATACCTTTTAGCGCGGATTTCTTGTCGGGATAGCTCTCGCCCGCTGCAATGATTTCTCCATTGGCGGCTTTTAAATTAAAACGATATTTATTCGCTTTATCCAAATAAACTGTAAACTTTGCTGGCATAACAGACTCCTTTAAAAATAATATTTTTTATAAATATATACCGGATATGTTTTTTTTACAAGNAAAAATTATTATTAATAAAAATACTTTTTATAACTTTTATTTATAAAATTTTAACCTGCATCTTTAATCAGATTTTTCATTATGTAGTCGCGTCTTTCAGGCGTATTCTTGCCCATGTAAAAATTCAGTACCTGCGGAACCTGCTTAAGGGTATTTACAGAAACCGGAACAAGATGCATGTCCTCTCCTATAAACTGACCGAATTCCTTCGGGCTTATTTCGCCGAGTCCTTTAAAGCGGGTTATTTCGCTCTGCGAACCTAGCGCGGATGCCGCTTCGTCCCGCTCTTTTTCCGTGTAGCAGTAGCGCGTTTCTTTTTTTGTGCGTACGCGGAAAAGAGGCGTTTCAAGAATAAATACATGACCTGCGGTTACAAGTTCTTCAAAATATGACAGAAAGAAAGTTAATAACAGATTGCGTATATGGAAACCGTCAAAATCCGCATCTGTGGCGATTACTATTCTTTCGTAACGCAGGCCTTCTGTATCATTATCAATACCCAGCGCCATCATCATGTTGAACAGTTCTTCGTTTCTGTATATTGCCGCGCGCTTTTTACCGTACACATTTTCCACTTTGCCGCGCAGGGCAAAAATCGCCTGTGTCATCACATCGCGGCTGGAAACAATCGAACCTGCGGCGGAATCGCCTTCAGTTATGAAAATTGTAGATTCCTTTCCGTCATCTCCGTCTTCAAGGTGGTACTTGCAGTCCTTTAACTTCGGGATTTTCAGCGCGATTTTTTTTGCAGCTTCGCGCGCTTCTTTTTTTACCGCGTTTAGTTCCGTGCGAAGGCTTTCGTTGGCGATTATTTTCTGTTCCAGTTTTTTGCCGGCTTCGGGATTTTTGTGCAGCCAGTCTTCTACGGCATTGCGCACTTCCTGCACAATCCATGCGCGGATGTCAGAATTGCCGAGTTTGTTCTTTGTCTGGCTTTCAAAGACCGGATTTTTAAGTTTTATCGCTATTGCGGCAGTCGCGCCTTCGCGGACATCTTCGCTTCTGTAGTCCTTTTTATAAAAGGCTTGAATACCCTTTAAAAACCCTTCTTTAAAGGCGGAAAGATGAGTGCCGCCGTCAGAAGTAAATTGACCGTTTACAAACGAAAAATATTCCTCGCCGTAGTTGTTTGTATGTGTAAAGGCAATTTCAAGCTGACCGTTAGGTGAATGTTCTCCCCGGTAATAACCAAGCGGATAAAGTCCGTCATCGCCTGTTTCTTCGGATAACAAATCGTAAAGCCCCCGTTTGGAAACAAACTGTTTTCCGTTAAACGACAGCGTAAGTCCCGCGTTAAGGTATGCGTAATTTTGTATTCGCTTTTCTATAAATTCCCTGTTAAAAACATAACTTTTAAATATTTCAGGATCGGGGGTAAATTCAACAAAGGTTCCGTCCTTCATTTTTTCTTTTAATTTTCCTTTGCGTTCGCTTTTAAGCTTTCCCCTCTCAAAGATCGCCTCCGCATACTCGCCGTTGCGCACGGCGACGACCCTGAAGTACACGGAAAGCGCGTTTACGGCTTTTGTGCCTACTCCGTTAAGCCCGACAGAAAACTGAAAAACATCATCGTTGTACTTCGCTCCCGTATTGATTACAGAAACACATTCAACAAGTTTTCCAAGCGGAATGCCGCGCCCAAAGTCGCGTACCTTTACGGTTGCCGCTCCGGGTTTGTCTATATCTTTGACGGCTGTTTCAATGAGTTTTCCGTTACCCATGATAAACTCGTCAATGCCGTTGTCAATAACTTCCTTTAAAAGAACGTATATTCCGTCATCGGGATTTGAGCCGTCTCCCAAACGCCCGATGTACATACCTGTCCGCAGCCTTATATGTTCAAGNGAAGACAGCGTTTTTATTTTTGATTCGTCGTAAACTGTGTTTCCGGATTTTACAGCCGGCTTCGTTTTCTGCGTTTCGTCCTTTTTTGGGGCGGCTGCGGATTTAACCGCAGGTTTAGCCGGTTTGGATTTAACTGCCGTTTTTGTTTTTTTTACAGGCTTTTTAACTGCCATATTTACTCCGCGAAGATGATTTACAGTTGTTTCTGCAATTCCTGAATTTGAGTTTCAGATTCCCGAATATTATCTTCCAAATCCGCTATGGATTTTTCCAGATCGACGATACGATCCTTTTTTTCCTGAATTGATTTATTAAACTTTTCTATCCTTGCCTTTTCCTCATCTATTGAAATAGACACTTTCAATTTTCCGATNGCTTTTTCATTTTCTACAATTGACTGATTAAGCCTTACAGCCCTTCCGATTATTTCTCCGTCTTCGGCTGTTACAATAGTATCAATAAAATATTTGCGCTCAGGCTTTATTTCGGCATCCATTATTCCAGCCGCTTGAGCGCCGAAATTCCTGTAAAGGTTCTTTATTTCTTCCCTGACCTGCGCTATATGATTCCTGACAGTTTGAATCTGTTTTTGCGGATTACCGTCAATATCAAAACTTGCGGAAATTATCCGTTTTTCATCTTTTAATATCGAAATATCGTTCATGGCGGCGCGGGAAAAAGCGCGAAGTTCGTCAACTTCAGCNCGTATTGCGGCAACTTCATCATCCTGTGAAAGCGGTTCACGGTCGCTGTAGTGCTCTCCGGCATTATAGTAAAGCTGTTCCTGGCTTTCCTGCGCCTTGGACAGGAANGAGCGCAGAACAAGCCCCTGAGCGCTTTTCCCTATCCATGTAAAAACATTTCCGCCGTCCTTGTTCTCAAGTTCACTTATACGGCTTTCAAGTGATTCCATTTTAGAGGTAAGCGCATCCGCCTGCTCNCTAAAAAGGGAAGTAAAATTGTTATAATTGCTGTTTTCCATTAAAGCCTTGCCAAGTCTGCGGTAAATACCCGNCATTTCCTTAGCTCTTTCTTTTTCTTCCTGTTCCTTTAATTCAATTGTTTCTTCAAGTTCCTTAAAACGGCGGTTTTTTTTCTCGATTTTTCCGATTGCAGTGTTTGATTCGGCAATATCCCGCAAAAGTACGTTGTATTGGTTTATATCTTCAAAATCCGCGTTCATGTCCTTTGTGCGCAGGTACAGATTTTCCCCGAAATTTTCAAGTAAAGAGTCTAAAGACACGCGATTTTCCTGATTATTTCTTGAAAGATCATCTATTCTCTTTTTTCTGTCATCCATAGGTTATATTATATGACATTTTTCAGGGTTTGCACAATGCCGGCATTGTGGATACTTGCGTATTTCACGATTATTGTATATTCTT
>WRGH01000150.1 GCA_009787285.1 Brevinematales bacterium | reverse complement strand
GGCAGCATTGCTGGATCAGGTAAGGAGTGAAATTGCCAAAGCCTTTATAGGCCAAAGTTATCTTGTAAACAATGCTCTGATCACTCTTGTTGCAGGGGGTCATCTTCTTGTAGAAGGAGTTCCCGGACTTGGAAAAACCCTGCTTGTCCGCGCTTTGGCAAAGGCAATAGGAGGCGATTCAAAGCGAATCCAGTTTACGCCGGATTTAATGCCAAGCGACATAACAGGCAACATAATGCTTGATCCCGCAACCGGCAAATTTGTTACGCGCAAAGGACCTATTTTCTCAAATCTGCTTATAGCCGATGAAATAAACCGCGCTCCTGCAAAAACACAAGCCGCTCTTTTTGAGGCAATGCAGGAGTTTCAGGTAAGTCTTGACGGTGAAGGCCATCCTCTGCCGTCTCCTTTCATGGTTCTGGCAACTCAAAATCCGTTTGAGCATGAGGGAACCTATCCCCTGCCCGACGCCCAGAAGGATCGCTTTTTAATGAAGATAATCGCGGCGTATCCGTCAATTGACGAAGAAAAAACAATGGTCGCNAAAGTATTAGACGGAGATACAGGCGCTGAACTGACAGTCGCCGCAGTTAATACAGTCCTTGATACCGGCGCATTTACGGCTTTAAAAAATCTTGCGGCTTCTTTGCACGTAGACCCGCTCGTAATTGATTACGCAGTCCGCATGAGTACAGCGACCAGGGAAACGCCCGCTGTTGAAAACGGAGCCGGCCCAAGGGGAAGTCTTGCGCTTATCAGGTGCGCCCGTGCNCGCGCTCTTCTTTTGGGCAGAGACTTTGTTCTTCCCGATGATGTAAAAGCTGTAGCCTGCGAAGTTCTTGCGCACCGACTCACACTTTCTGCGGAAAGCGAGCTTGAAGGGGTAAGCGCAAAACATATTATCGAAACCTTGATTCAAAAAGTTGAAGCTCCGAAGGGAATAACAGCTAATGAATGAAGCCGGAAGCCGGTCTCTTCTTATACCGGGCAGGACATTGTTTATCGTATCGCTGTTCTATTTGGTTTTAGGAGCCGCCGCATTCTTCTTTGAAACTGTTTTCCTGATTTGGGTTCTTACGGGAGCCGTGCTTGTTCCGTTTATAATAATCGATTTATCCCTGCTTCTTCTTCTCGGGGATCGCCTGTACGCGGAAAGGGAAATCCTCTCTTCCGTTACACTGGGTGAATATGTAAAAGTTAAACTGTTTATCCGCCGCACCGGGAAGCCGCTTCTGCCTTCCAATATCAGGCTTTTTGATCTTTATCCCGAAACAATGAGGACAAACATATTTCCCGCAAAGCTGAAAATTAAAAACTTGGGAAAAAATGACACTTTTATTTTTGAATACAGCCTGCTGCCAAACGAACGCGGGATGTGGTTTTTCTCAGGTCTTGAATTCATGCTTGGCTCTCCCGTGCAGTTTTGGCAATTGCGCGTAACACACAATATTAAGAGCAGCGGACGTATATATCCCAATTTTAAACTGATGGCGCAGGGAACGGAAATTAAGGGCAAGCCTGAAAAAGGCGAAATCCGCCAAATTCGCAAACGGGGACAGGGACTGGAATTTGAGAGCCTGCGCGATTATCAGGAAGGAGATTCAATCCGTCTGATAGACTGGCGCGCGACAAGCCGTAACTACCGCATGGGCAGGCTGAAGCTTATTGTCAGAAATTATCAGGAAGAACAGGATCAGCAGATTTTATTGATTATTGACTCAGGTTACCGCCTGCCTGATCATTACTTTGACAGCGCGCTGGAAGCAATGCTGCTGCTTTCCTATGTAGCCTTAAAACACGGCGATGCAGTCGCCGCGGCAAGTTACGGTTCCCATGATCTTTGGATACCGCCGCGTAAGGGTATGAGCGCATATACAGGACTTATGAATAAACTTTACGATCTTCACAGCGAGTCTGTTCCGTCATCGCCCTTTCTTGCGCTTGANAATACGCTNGGCCGCCTGCATCGCCGCAGCTTCATTGTCTTGATCAGTAATTTCCGCGAAGAGGACGATAAGTCCCTCGCATGGATACTTCCCCGTATTAAGAAACGCCATTTGCTTCTATTGGTCAGCTTTCGTGAAAATGAAACGGAANATATGGCTTTTCCCAAAGTCCCCGATGCCTCCTCTAAAATTAAAACCGATGAAGAGATACTGGAAACAGCTTCGGCGTTTGCCTATCTTGCCAACCGCCGCCGCCTATACCGCAAATGGGAACATTCAGGACTTCTTGTTCTTGACACTTCGCCTCAGTACATAACTACGGCGCTTATTAACAAATATCTAAGCGTGAAAAAATCCGGGAAACTTTAATAAAAAATCATGAACGGCAAAAAAATGTTGGTTCTTTCAGATACACATGGCAGTCTGTCTGCTTTAAAAACAGTAATGAACTGGGCTAAAGACCGTATGCCGCCTAATGATACAATTTGCGATGCTGTCTTCCTTGGAGACGGAGTGTCTGACCTGCGCCCTGCGGCGGACGCAGCAGGCTTTTACGGTAACTGGAATGTTGTGCGCGGAAACAACGATTACGAACATGCAATACAGGACAGCGCAGTTTTTGATTTTGNCGATTACAGATTTTTTATTTGCCACGGTCATCGTCATAGTTTGTACAGCGGACATCATACGCTTGTTTCCGCAGGGCGCAGTAATAACGCCGATGTTGTAATGTTTGGACACACTCATGTCCCTTTTTTAAAAAACGAAGGCGGCATACTGCTTATTAATCCTGGCAGCGTCGGAAGACCGCGCAGCAGAATAGGGGCGACATTTGCCGTTATTGAATGTATACAGGGAGAACCATTGAAAGTAAAATTTTACGGAATTGGCAGCGGCGGAATCATGGAAATAAAATTTTAATATTAGAGTTGTTCGNACAACTAACCTCGAACCGAAGGTTCGCGTTGTCGAACAAGTCCATTGATTAGGCGGCAGTAACGCTTGCCGTATAATTTAAAACAAGCCGCTATTGTAACAAATATTTTCCGNTGTTATAATTAGTATATGTGTAAATCAGCGGAGAAGAAGCGGCTTTATACTATTGTGGTGTCAATTCTTGTTGTTACAATTTGCGGGACATTTGCTTTTTCAATGACTGAAATCCCCGATACTTCCGGATTAGCCGGAAATAAACCGTACTCAAACGGTATTTTTTCTCCTGTTGACCATACTGTTGACTGGCTTGCTGAAGATACGCCTACTATGGGCAGGGCTAATAAGACTTCATCTTCCGCAATGCGGAACGGGCTGACGCCTGATCAAATACACAGTACCGCAGAATATATTTTTGTCTTCTCCTTACATACAGCAAAATCCGATTATTTTTACAATAACAAAAATACCATTCAATTAAAACTCAGAATTTAAATCCTGCACTTTTTAATTAATGCTTTTTTCTACTCAGAAACATAGGCAGTAATAACAAAAACTGCCGTGTAAAGGCAAGGAGGTTATATATGGGGATTTACCTAAATGAAATTTTCGGACCACAATCCATAATATTAAATCTTGACGGTAAAACCAAAGAAGAGGTTTTTAATGAACTAGCCAAAGCAATAGCAGATGTTCACTCTGAATATGATTACTCTTCTATGCTTGCGTCATTATGGGAACGTGAAAATAAACTAAGCACCGGAATTGGCTCCGGTATTGCAATTCCTCACGCTTTTTACGAAGGAATTAACAAAATAGCCGGAGCAATCGGAATATCTCAGACAGGTATTGAGTATAACGCGCTGGATCAAAAGGCAGTTAATATAGTGTTTATGCTGATAATCGGAAGACAGGCAAATGAAAATCATTTGTATGTCTTAAATCAACTTTCTACGCTTGCAAAATCCGATGCGCCTGCAATGATAATAAAAGCGCAAGATAAAGATACCGTTATGGATATTCTATCCCGCATTCAGCATGAATAATGGTCAACACAAGCAGAGCAGACTCGTGAAGGGGAGTGCCTGCTGTTTTACCCTTTTCCGACAGGGGCGGTTCCTACAAGTTCAGTCCCTGTAAATTTCATCAGGGCACATTACATTTTGCCATTTATTAAACGGAAGCCATAACACAGAAGGATCAATATGGCGTATATCAGGTGAATTTGTAGCTGCCATTGCGCCTGCAAGTTCTTCTGTCATTCCGGCAATTGTTTTCCGCNCCCCCTCGGCTCCTTCAGTGCGGAGAGGCTCCATTATGATTCGTCCGGCTGATACAGCGTCAGCGCCGAGAGCAAGAGCCTTAAATGCGTCCATTCCCCTGTTGATACTGCAGTCAACGAAAATGGGAATCTTTTCTTTCTGTTTTTTAACCATCTCCGCAATAGCGGGGAGAACGTACAACGGCGGTACGGCGTAATCAATATGACCGTGATGATGAGATACCACTATCCC
>WRGH01000149.1 GCA_009787285.1 Brevinematales bacterium | reverse complement strand
AAAAAAGAACTTGATATATTGCATTTTAAGTCAGCGGATGAAACATGGCTTGACTTTGTTATGGCTAACAGACGTAACACCTATAACGGTAAAAAATATGATATAATCTATGGACCTGTGGCAAATGATACTATATACCGAACATTAATAGCTTATGAAAACGGAGTATTGTCAGCTGAGGATACAATCGCCAGATTAAAAATCCGCCAGTTGTTTGATCAAATGACATTTGTATCGGAGCGTTCTCTTTCTTTCTTGAAATATTCAGATTCTATTGAGGTTCCAAATGATTGACACCCAATTCAAGGCTACACTGGAAATGCTAATTCCTCTTGTTATAAGGGAAATAATGAAAAGCCGCAATATAAATGAGAAAGAAGCTTTTGAATTGTTGTATTCCTCGTTCCTGTACAGTAAACTGGAAATAGAGTCCACCAAGTTATGGCATTTAAGTCAGTTGACTTTGGCAAATTTATTGAACGAAGAAATTGAGACAGGGACTATTCTCTTTCCGGAGGAAGCATAGTATGAGCGGTAATGCCGAATTTATTACCTATTGCGTAGAAGAATACAAAGCCGCAAAAGGCATAACCGGAAAAGAGGTTATTACGCTTTTTAAAAAACACAATATCATTGATTATATTGTTACCTGTTATGGAGCTTTGCACACCATGGGCGGTCTTGCCATTGCGGAAGATATAGATTCACTTATTGAAAAAGTAAACAAGTAATAGTATCTGATACTGTATAATGCATTTCTTTTCATACAGCTTTCACCTATAATTAATAATCTCTTGCTCCACGCCCATACCTGTTTTTCAATACGCCGTAAAAGTCTGGCTAGTTCGGGAATGCCCTTGTTTCTTCACGGATTTTTTCGATTTGACGTAGCATATCGCTTAGTGAGAAGCCGCGCCTAGCCTAGGTATTGGTTAAAAGTAGAAACATCCATTCGCACAGGAACAGCCGACTTTTCCGCCAATTCCTGAATGTGCTGCAAAATAAGAATACCGTCGGGATCTAAATCACCCTGCACGCTTTCGTGTCGAGCTTCAGGACAGTTAAAAATATTAGACCACGAATGTAATTACCTTATTAGTATTTGATACCGAAAATCTGTTCCGCAAGTCCTTTTCCGTCAAGACCGTTAGCTGCTAAAAGTTCTTCCCTTGTCCCTAATGACCGTTCATCTTCAAAAAAACAGCTCTTTGCGCCAAGCGCTATTGTTTTTGCTTTACAATCGTACTGCCGCGCCAAAGTGGATGCGTATTCGCCGAAGCCGCCTTCCTTTATCCCTTCTTCGATGAAGACGGCGAGTTTATATTTATTTATCAAACCGATAAGATAATCTTCGTCAATCGGTTTTACAAACCGAAGATTAAAAAGATCGGCGTTAAATCCCTGTTCTTTTAAAATTGAAACGGCTTCCTGAACTTCCCTGTAGAGACTGCCTGTAAAAAAAAGACAAATATTTCCGCCGCCTTTTGATAATAAAACGCCTCGTCCTGTTTCAACCGGTATTGAAAAGGCAGTATTCTCCTGAGGGCAGTAAGCTTTGGGATAACGGATTATGACAGGACCTGTATTTTGTTCAAGCGCCCAGTCCAGCATAAGCCGAAGCTCAATTTCGCCTGCAGGACAGAGAATTGCCGTATTCGGCGCGTTCCTGAAAAGCGCAATGTCAAACAACCCCTGATGAGTTTCACCGTCTGCGGCGACAAAGCCTGACCTGTCAAGCGCAAAAACAACCGGAAGTTTTTGAAGCGCCGTATCATGGATCACCTGATCGACAGCGCGTTGCATAAAAGTTGAGTAAATTGCAACTACAGGTTTTANTCCCTGCGCGGCAAGACCTGCGGCGAAAGTAACTGCATGTTCCTCCGCAATGCCAACATCAAAAAAGCGGTTGGCGAAGGTTTCCGCAAAGAAAGAGAGTCCTGTGCCTGTCCGCATTGCGGCTGTAACAGCAGTAACACGGCTGTCGCGTTTAGCCGCCTCAATCAGGGCTTTTGAAAAACTTTCGGTAAAAGAAATCTTTTTACCACTGTTAATTGCGCTGTTTGCCGCGATGCCGCCGTTAATTGAAAATGAGCCTATACCGTGATAACTATCGGGATCATCTTCGGCAAAGCCGTATCCTTTGCCTTTGCGTGTCATTACATGAATAACCACNGGGCGGTTTATTTTCTTTACATCTTCCAGTACGTTTATCAGAACCTGAATGTTGTGCCCCCTGATTGGACCTACATACTCAAAACCGAGATCAACAAAAAAATTATCGGTATAAAATACCGCTTTTACCGCGCGTTTTAATCTTTGCACAAGCTCGAACAGGAATCCTCCTAAAACGGGGATTTTTTTTGTCATTGCGTCAAAATGGCGGCGGAATGTTTGATAATTTACTTTCATCGAAAGGCGGCTTAAATATTTTGAAATTCCGCCTACATTCGCGTTTATGGACATTTTATTGTCGTTGAGGATAACAATTAACGGAAGCCTTAGATGCCCCGCATGCGACAGAGCTTCGTATGCAAGACCGCCTGTAAGCGCTCCGTCTCCTATAACCGCTATCGCATGATTTTTCCCGCCGAGTATTTGGTCTGCCGCAAGAAGCCCTAACGCCGCAGATATTGAAGTAGAGGCGTGTCCTGTATTGAAAGCGTCATGCGGGCTTTCACTGCGTTTAGGAAAACCCGCAAGCCCTCCCTGTTTACGCAGTGATGAAAATGATGAAAAGCGGCCGGTAAGCAGTTTATGCGCATAACANTGGTGGCCGACATCCCAGACAATTTTATCATGAGGCGAATTAAAAACCCTGTGCAGTGCAATAGTCAGCTCTACAACGCCGAGATTGGAAGCAAGATGTCCGCCGTTATCTGCAACAGTACTGACAATTTTTTCCCTTATTTCTTCTGCAAGCCTGTTTAATTTGTCTGNCGGTAATTTTTTAAAGTCATGGAGCGTTTTTATTCCCGGCAGTATTAATTCGGTTTGCTGCATCTTTTCGGTGAAAGCCTTANATCCCGCCGGAAAAGTCATTTTCCCGCGTACTTGCAAGATATTTATAGAAGCCTTCAAGATAATTTCTTCTTGATTTTATAAGGTCTTCAAGTTCCGTCACCATGTACCGGCTGACTTCTCCCGCAATAGGCAATACATATTGCTCTGTTTCATTGATGTACCGTTCAATAAAATCAAGATTGTTGACAAATCCAAGNGATATCATGTTTGAGATTCGATCCGCTACTTTAAGAATTTTTGCGTTACATGAACCTGATTCACGGATACGGATCAGGAATTCAGGCTTTGTTTCTCCGTTACGCCGGGAAACTTCTTTAACAAGTTCGTAGACATCTTGGCTGTCATTGTCAACCGACAATAAAATATCATGATTAAAATTAGGAATGTCTTCAAGTATGTCATGCACTATAGACGCTTTCAGCAATACCGCGTCAATATAACCGTAGTCAATAAGTATTCCTAAAGTGTCAATCTGGTGGCGGAACATATTGCCGCCCGCACGGCGTGATTTGCCTATAAGCATGGTAGCAACTTGGATATATGGCGCAAGATGCATTCCGCTGATTTGCATCATTTGTTCTTTAGTCATCTATAAATCCCTTAAATAACTTGTAAATTTTTCAGTACGTTTTAATGTTTCGTCAAGTTTACTTTTTTGCTCTTCAACAAGCTGCGCCGGCGCNTTTTTNACAAACTGTTCATTTGCNANTTTTGCGCGTAACCCTTCAATATATTTCTTGTCTCTTTCAAGATCGGAACTGAATTTTTTCTTTAGCGCGGCGGTATCCACCGCTTCCGCAACGAACACGAACACTTCAAAACCAGTTCCCGCCATACCGATAGAACCTGCGGGTCTTCCTGCGGCTTCTTCTGCAATTTCCAGTTCTCCGATTCCGCAAAGCAGCTTAATTAAGTCTTCATTCTGCCTGAAAGTTTTTTCCTGTCCGCTGTCTTTTACGGAAGACCTGACAAGTACGCGCAGTTTTTTATCAGGCGTAATGCCGCACTCGCTTCGTAAAGTACGCGTCATTCCTACAAGCGACTGCAGGAATGAAAATTTATTTTCTTCTTCCGGACAGGAAAATTTTTCATCATACTCTGGATAACGGCTGTTGATAAGCAGTTTTCCATGCAGTTCACGGACTTTCTGCGGCAGCTTTTGGTAAATTTCTTCTGTTACAAATGGAAGAAGCGGNTGAAGCAGCCGCAATGATTTTGACAATACATCCAAAAGCACTGTCGCCGCGCGGTTTTTTTCCGCTTCCTCGCCGTTTTTTACGGAAAGTTTTGTGGCTTCCACATACCAGTCGCAAAAATCATTCCAAAAATATTCATAAGATGTTTGAGCTGCGTCGTTGTAACGGTATGAAAGAAACGCCTCGCTCATGGATTTTGCCGCGC
>WRGH01000148.1 GCA_009787285.1 Brevinematales bacterium | reverse complement strand
GCAAGGACTTCTTCGTAACGTTCCACCGGATGAAATTCAATTCCCTTTTTAACATAATCAGGAATTTCATCTAAATCCCTTTCATTCTGTTTCGGATAAATCAAATGGCGCGCCTTGTTGCGGCGGGCGGCGACCGTCTTTTCTTTTAAGCCGCCGATTGGAAGCACCTGGCCTGTCAGCGAAAGCTCTCCTGTCATTACAAGTTTTTCGGTAACAATCTTTCCCCGCATCATGGAAAGTAATGCTGTCGCCATTGTAATGCCCGCCGAAGGGCCGTCTTTCGGCGTTGCGCCTTCCGGTATGTGCAAATGAATGTGGTTTTTGTCAAACCACTCGCTTTCAAGCCCGTAGCGTTCTACGGCAAGTTTGCGGGCGACAGTCATGGCAATTGCCGCGCTTTCCTTCATGGTATCGCCCATTTTGCCGGTAAGCGTCAGTCCTTCCTTGCCGGGCAGGGACATCGCTTCTATTACAAGCGTGTCGCCGCCCATGCTTGTCCATGCAAGCCCGACAGACATTCCGGGCTTGTCAGCNTTNTTAATATCTCCCTCAGGNAAAATNGGCTTTCCAAGCTGTTTTTCGACAAATTTTTTGTCAATTGTAAAACGTACTTTCGCCGTATTGTTTTTTGCAGCAGTTTCGGTATTTGGTTCAGTTTCTTCCGCCGTTTTCTTATCCGCATTTTCTTCTTCTTCAACTATCTGCTTTGCAAGCTTGCGGTGAATCTTGTCAAGATTTTTTTCAAAATTACGCACGCCCGCTTCCCGCGCATAGGCGTTTGCTATGTGTAAAAGGCTGTCCTTAGTATACTTAACCTGATTTTTTTTAAGACCGTTTTTTTCAAGGCTTTTGGGCAGAAGATAACGCTGGGCAATCTCCAGCTTCTCAGTATCTATGTAGCCTGGAAGCTGAATAATTTCCATACGATCCAAAAGCGGAACGGGAATGGTATCCAGAGTGTTTGCCGTAACAATGAAAAACACGTTTGAAATATCAAACGGCANATCAAGATAATGATCGCGGAAAGCGTGATTCTGTTCCGGATCCAGCACTTCAAGGAGCGCGCTTGCAGGATCGCCCTGATAACTTGCTCCCATTTTATCAATTTCATCGATCATGAAAACAGGATCTCTTGCTTTTACAATTTTTAGTCCCTGAATAATTTTCCCCGGCATAGCGCCTATATACGTTCTCCTGTGTCCNTTTATTTCNGCTTCGTCCCTCATGCCGCCGACAGAAAAACGGAAAAATTGTTTTCCAAGAGCGCGCGCAATTGACCTGCCTACCGATGTCTTCCCTACTCCCGGAGGACCTACAAGGCAGATAATTGAGCCTTTTATATCCTTGCGCAATTTCCTTACAGCAAGATATTCTACAATCCTTATTTTAACGTCTTTCAGCCCGTAATGATCGGCTTCAAGNATTTCCTGCGCGCTTTTTAAATCAAAAACTTCAGGTTTTATCTCTCCCCACGGNAGGGATGCAATCACGTCAAGATAATTGCGCGTAACAGTAAATTCGGCGGAATTCGGCTCCATTAAGCTGAATTTTTCCATCTCCTGTTCCACAACTTCTTTTATCTCGCCTTCAAACTTAAACGCGTCAATTTTTTCCTTTAAGCGCTGATAATCGGTACTCTTGGCGTCGGTAGTCATTCCCAACTCTGTTTTTATCGCCTTGAGTTCTTCCTTTAAAAAATAATCACGCTGCGATTTTTCTATTTTTTCGTTAATCTCTCTTTGAATCTTTTTTTGAATCCTCAAGAGTTCCTGTTCTTTTTTTATAAAAACAAGCACCTGCTCCATNCGTTTCCGCACATTGAGCGTTTCAAGTATCTTCTGCTGCTCNGCCTTGTCTATGTTAAGAATACTGGCAATAAAATCCGCAATTTTACCCGGATGATCAATATTGATCATATTAAGCCGCATTTCTTCGGAAAACAGCGGATTATTCTCGGAGATTTGTTTCATTTCAGATATGAGCGCTCGGGTAAGGGCTTTTACTTCGCTTGTGTTGTCTTCCTCTTCGTCAAGGTACTCAACCGCGGCGATAATNGGGTCTGACGGATGCAAAGTTTTCTTTGTCTTAAAACGCTTGAGCGTAGAGATAAAAATATTTACTCCTCCGTCAGGCAGATTAATTTTCTTGACAATTTTTGCCACCGTCCCTACCGTGTACAAATCGGTAATAGACGGAGTTTCGCTTTCATTAAGCAGCATAACAAGTCCGATAAGACTGTCTCCTGCGACTGCATCTTCAATAACTTTTACATCAGCCGGGTTGCCTATCATTATAGGCATAAAAATTCCGGGAAATATCGGACGCCCCAAAAGAGCAACGAGTGGAAGTTTATTAGGTAAAATTTGTTCTATCGGAATAACGCTTTGATCCGGCACGAAATACCACCTTGTCAGTATTGGANAAAATCTGCATCTTTAATATCGCAAAAAAACGGAAAAAAAGCAAGAATTTAAACAATTATCNGTTATTGTTCTTTTATGATGTATAATNNACTTGTTCAAAAGCCATGGAGGTATTTCTATGAGCGGCTATTTACCCTGTAATCCCAATGCCCAGACGGAANCGCGCAATTTACTGGAGTATTTGTCAAATCTGCGNGGACGCGGTATTTTATTGGGTCAGCACACTCAGACATANGCGCAGGAAGAACTTGAATATATCCGGGAAGTAACAGGAAAAGANCCGTCCCTTTGCGGATTTGAACTTCTCTCATACTCACCTAATATCAACTATAAAGAAAGCAGTCCTGAATGTTTGACAGAGGTCGAAGAAAATAAAAATACCCTTGAAAAAGCTTTTGAATGGGCTGACAAAAAGGGACTTATAACTTTTACATGGCATTGGTTTTCGCCGTTATACGGCTCAGACAAGACATTTTATCAGAAATACACGCCCTTTGACGCGCGGCTGGCTCTTAAGGAAAACACCCCTGAGCGAGCAGCCTTTTTAAGCGACATGGACGTAATGGCTGAACTCTTAAAGCCGTTTTGCCAAAAACACATACCCATTCTATGGCGGCCTTTCCATGAAGCGAACGGCACATGGTTCTGGTGGGGAAGTCAGGGAGTTGATACAGCGCAAAAGCTGTGGCTTGATATGTATGAACGTTATACAAAAATCCACAAGCTGGACAATTTGATATGGGTATGGAATTCACCGGTAAAGGAAGGTTATGTAGGAGACAATTTCTGTGATGTAATATCACGCGACATGTACCTGTCTGAACATACGCACAGCGACTACCGCGAAGCCCACGAAGAGCTTTTACTGATAACATCTTCGGATAAAATCACCGCATTAGGTGAAACAGGACCTGTCCCGGGACTTGCCGCGCTTGCCGAAACGCGTATCCCATGGACATGGTTTATGACATGGAGCAAGAGTGTCTGCCGCGAAGATTTTACAAGCAGGGAAGAGTTACGGGCGGCATACAACAGCGAGTATGGCGTAACGCTTGATAAACTGCCTGCATTGTATTAAGGAGATTCATCTAAATGAAAAATCCTAACAATGGACAAGTTAAAACAAGCAAAGGAACAATTTCTTCCATAAGCGGAGGTACATATACNCTTTCAGGNGGATTCTCTATAACCATTTCAGGCGGCTTTATGACAGGTATGTCAGGGACAATCAGCTTTACTGACGGAAGTACACAAGCCGCTCCCGCGTCATTAACGTCAGTGAAGGATGGTGGAGACGGAACACTTAACGGAACTTGGAAGAAAGGCGGTGAAACAGTTACATTCAACGGAAGTAAGTTTACCTATAAAGGAGGAGATGTAACAGCTCCCGGAACTGCTACTTACGGCGGCGGAATATTGGTTACACAAGGAAATTACGGAGGAGACAATTGGGTTGTTGCAGGTAATTATTCGTTAAGCGGCAGTACAATAACTTTCTCCGGATTCAAAGGAGATACTTTTGCATCTCAATTCAGCGGTAGTTGGGTAAAACAATAGTACACACATGGTTATCTGATAACGCTTTTAATTAACAGGTAACAGGCGACAAAGTAATAAAATTTTGCTATCTGTTACTTGTTAATTTTTAAGCAAAATGATACGGGAACGGATTATCACATCAGCATAATTTGATTTTTCCCCTCTTTCTTCTTTAATCAAGTTGTAAAAACTAAAATAAAACAGTATCATAACAGGCAAACGGCATAAATTAGGAGTGTCAGTTATGGTAACTGATCTGGAAAGTTTAGAAAAAGCGCTTACTCGTATAAGAGAATCCCAAAAGGTATTCTCTACGTTTACCCAAGCCCAAGTGGACAAGATATTCTTCTCTGCGGCAAAAGCCGCCGCAATGGAACGTATCCCTCTCGCGAAAATGGCGGTAGCCGAAACCGGCATGGGCGTAGTCGAGGACAAGGTGATTAAAAACCACTACGCCTCGGAGTACATCT
>WRGH01000147.1 GCA_009787285.1 Brevinematales bacterium | reverse complement strand
ATTTTTGGCAAATTAATGACAGCCGCAGACGAAAGAATAGAAAGCATACTCTCCTCTATTAATGTAAAATCCCTTGTTTCAGAAAGGATAGATTCGCTTGANATGCTGCGCGTCGAAAAGATTGTCCTTGANGTAATGTCAGACCAATTCAAGTGGGTAGAAATTTTCGGCGGAATACTGGGTTTTTTAATAGGCATGTTCCAATCCGCGCTTTCATTATTTCTTAACTAAATCCATTGTCTGTTTGGAAAATTAAGAATATAATAATAATTTATGGATAAGGTAATATTTAAAGCTGCTGATCTTGACGGGTATTTAACAGCCGGCGACAAAGAAAATCTTCTTGCTATTGATAAAATGTTCGAAAGGGCGCTTAAAATATTTCCGCTGCTGGAAAAAGGCGAAAAAAACGCCGAAAACGACATTATAAAAATATACAATGAACTGGGCAATTCATTTCAGGAAATATGCAGTAAAACACCGCAATTACATGTATATTCATTTGTCTCCCCTCANGAAGATCATTCGGAAGCTTCCCGCGTAATCGCAAAACTTAGGGACATAAAAACCGATAACAAGGAATTCCTATATTATATACAGCGTACATACGAGATGCTTTACAAATTTGCGTGGGGTTCCGGCGAACAAAAAAATTATCTCATTGTTAAAACGCCTGTAACCAGTCCTGTACANAATTACGCGGTTCACAAGATCAANAATGTAGACCATAAAATCGGAAACACNGTAATGTGCGTCATGCTCAGGGGAGCGCTGCTTCCGTCAATGATCATGAGCAAGGAAATTGAAGAATATTCGTCGCGCGGCTATGTTACGCCTTTCGCTCTTTTCAAGATAAACCGCAACGACAGCAAACATGAAAACGACATGGAATACATTCTTAACCTTGATAAATCTTTTTTTAACCTTGAAGCTCTTGACGGCAAGGATTTGGTTTTTGCCGATCCTATGAATGCGACCGGAGGCAGCCTTGTTACTGTTATTAAATACCTTCAAAANTCGGGAATAAAGCCCCGCTCCATTTTATTTTTTAACGCAATTTCCGCCCTTAAAGGCGCGCTTAGGGTTGTAAGGGCGCTGGATAACTGCGATGTCTATACGCTCTGGATGGACGGCGTGCTTAACAGCGACGCCTATATAATGCCCGGTCTCGGAGATGCGGGAGACAGGCTGAACGGCAAGGATCATGAAACATACAGCCGCAACATAATGCAGCTAATCACCGATTACGGAACCGGTATCGCAAATCTTTACCGTTCACAGCTAAGGGAAATTGAGAATACGGTATTCGGCAGCAGAAAATGAAAAAGTTATTGATGCCGCTGGTTTTTATTCTTTGCGCCGAATTACTAAGCAGCTGCGCNGGAATGGCGGCATCCGCAGAAGAATATTATTCAATCGGCATGGCATATTTCGAACTTGGAAAATTCGAAGAAGCCGAAATATGGCTTAACCGCGCTAAATCAGCCGACAAAACAATGGTCGCTTCACAGTACAATCTGGGGCGGCTTGCGTTTGAGAAAAAGCAGTACAATGAAGCGGCTAGATTGTTTGAAGGAATTTTAAAAAAAGACCCCGACAATATACTTGCGCTTAAAGCCGCNGCCTATACAAGAATCAATACCGGTGATTTAGAAACAGCAGAAAAATATTACGCAAGGCTTCAGGAGTTAATTCCCGAAAGCGCCGACAACGGTTATAACCATGCGCTTGTTTTGTACGCTATGAAACGTTACAGTGACGCCGAAGAAATTCTAAAAAATTACTTTCTTTCCATGCTTGAGAACAGTGAAATGCAGCTGCTTTTTGCACGATGCCAAAAAGCCCAAAATAAAATAGAAGCGATAGACAGCTACTCAAACTGGCTTAACAACAATTCAGATGTAAGAGCAAGGTACGAATATGCGCAGCTTCTGGAACTTCATGAATTATACGCTAGATCTATCGAAGAATACCGCAAAGCCCTTTCGGAAACATCTTCATCGGAAAAAGCNTTAAACCGCGAAATTCGCTTTTCGCTTGCAAAATTACTTTTAATTGCAGATAACGAAAGCCGCGAAGGAATAACAGAACTTCAGACTGCTGTCAATGACGGGTTTAATAATATCGAAGCTTTAGAAAATTTGCTTGTAAATGAAAAAATATCCGCCGTAAACAAAGACAGTATAAGAAACATTATTTCCGGCATAAAACGTTGATGACAAATACCGGGTCTTTTGCAAAAACCGCATTTATAATAAACTGTATTTCAATGATTGTTTCAATGATAAAGATAATATTTGAAATTCCTGACAGCGTCAATATCAAGGAAAAACGCCGTGTAATCAAGTCTGTTATTGACAAACTTAAAAAGCGTTTTCAAATGAGCGCCGCGGAAGTAGACCTTCAGGATTCCCTTTCTTTCGCCCAAATCGGAGGCGCGCTTGTTTCCAATTCCAAAACGTTTGGTGAAACCGTAATGCAAAAAGCTTTTAAAATGATTGAAAAAGAAACCCCTGTCCGTATTCAGGACATGAGTATTCATTCGGAGGAATTTTAATGAAAAATAATATGTTAAAAAGGCTGTCCGTGCCGTGTTCTCTCCTTTTTTTATTGATTTTTAATTCGTGTATCGGCCTATCCATGGATATTCAAATGCGTAAGGACGGTTCGGGAAAAATCAGTATGGAATACCGTGTTTCAAAAAAGGCTGAAGCAATCGGAAAATTTGACGGGAATGAGAATTGGCCAATAGTTCCGGTAGGACGCGCCGACTTTGAAAGAAGCATCGCGCGAATCCCCGATATCAGGATTGCTTCATTCTCTTCAAGTGAAAGGCAGCCGGATGTAATTACCGATGTTACGCTTGAATTTGACAACCCGCAGGCTCTGTTAAAATTTCTTGATCCGTCAGGAACAAAGGCGCATTATAACGAAGGCAGGCTGGATATTACCCTGCTTGAGGCTGACTTGAAATATGACACCGACCTGCTTGATTTGGTACGACAGGTATCCGCCGGATACAGTTTTACAGTCAGTTTCAGCGCCGACAGCAACTCTACAATGACAATTACCGACGGCACAGGAAAAGAAATAAAGCCTCCCGCAGATTCACAGTTTGTTCAATCAGGCAAGAAAGTGTCGTGGTCAACAAGAATTTCTGAAATTTTTAATTTTACAAACGGGCTGGTTGTAAATTTTAACTGGTGAAAGAAACTCTCACTCGTAAATTTTCCTGCCCTTAACATTGGCTTTTCTTAATTGCCTCGAGAAGCCCGGAAAGATACGTCAATCCGAGAGCGCGGTCATAAAGACCGTATCCGGGCATGGACACTTCACCCCAGATATTTCTGCCGTGATCCGGCCTTAACGGGCCGTTAAAACCAATATCGTAAAGCGCCTTCATAATTTCGTACATATCCATTGAGCCGTCGCTTGAAAGATGAGCGGCTTCTTCAAAATCGCCGGGGGCGTTATGTTTTAAATTACGGACATGAGCGAAATGAATTCGGCCTTTAAGACTGCGGATAATATCGGGAATATCATTTTTGGGGTTAGTGCCGAGACTTCCCGTACAAAGCGTTACGCCGTTATGGGGATTGTCAACCATACGAATAAGCCGCAAAAGATTTTCCTTGCAGGTCATTATACGGGGAAGAGCGAACACAGACCACGCCGGATCGTCGGGATGAATCGCCATGTCAATTCCGTACTTTTCGCAGACAGGCATAATCGCTTTCAGGAAATATTCAAGATTGGCAAAAAGCGTTTCTTCATCAATGCCGCTGTACATTTCAAACAGTTCTTTTATCCTTGCCATACGCTGCGGTTCCCAGCCCGGNAAAATGAACCCGTCGGCTTTNGAGTTTATAACATCAAACATATTAGCGGGATTTATTTTGTCGATTANTTTTTGGTCATAGGCAAGCACGGTGGAACCGTCAGGNCGCAATTTNGCCAAGTCGGAGCGTGTCCAGTCAAANACNGGCATAAAGTTGTAGCACACAAGATTGATGCCCGCCTCTCCGAGCGCTTCCAATGCGGCGATATAGTTTTCGATATATTTATCCCGTTCTTTATCGCCGGTTTTTATTGAATCATGTATGTTGACGCTTTCTATGCCCGCAATAACAAGCCCTGAGTCTTCAACCTGTTTTTTTATCGCCAATACATCTTCTTTTTTCCATTTCTCTCCGACGGGAACGCCGTACAGAGTTGTGATAACTCCGTAAATACCGGGTACTTGTCTTATCTTGTCCAAAGTTACAGGGTCATAGCCCGGGCCGAACCAGCGCATTGTCATTTTCATTTTGCTCTCCTTGCAGGTACTGACTATTGTAGCATACCGATAAAAATTAATAACTGCTTACGGCGCAGAGCAAAGCCCCTGCGGCGCTTAGTGGCGTGGCATTAGTCTACGCACGCTTTGGCGTGGCTGCAT
>WRGH01000146.1 GCA_009787285.1 Brevinematales bacterium | reverse complement strand
TCGAAAAATTGGTCGGTATGTTAACAAGACCCCCGAAAGGGTGTGTCACAAAATGATGCCGTATGGCAACAAAAAAGGAGGGTACGCCCTCCTTTTTTTATAGACTTTATTTTTTGGAAAAATAATTGTCTGGAAACTGAAGTTTCCAAACAATTCTATTGTATTACAACCTAATGAAGATACTTTACTAAAAACAACAAGGTCTGACTTTGTTTTCCAAAAGATTCCTAAGCAGTGTGATTATCCCACTCTGCCACAAAAGAAATACTAATGGCACTAGAGCTTCTTTCCCACAGGCCAATTCGACTAAACACATGGCAAAACCGTAAGAAACTGCGGCATTGTTTACAAAGACTATAAAAACCGGGGACTGGAACTTATCGACATTAAGGTTAAATTCGGTATTGTATATGGTAAACTGTCTCCATTCCGGTTTGGGAAAACCGCTGATATCGCTCTTAAGGAACTGCATATTATCCCAAGTGAATAAATATTCAAACAGTAATTCCCTGAGCCATTCTGTTCGTGTCCGCCCTTCAGTTATTTTTTTATTAGCCATTATTTTCTCCGTATATTGGGTAGCATAAATCATAAATCATGATAAAAAAGCCAAAACAGCCTGTAAATTTTCTTCTTCCATAAAAGGGAAAAATTGTATAATATTTATATATGAGATATTTTGCGCAGCGCATAAAGTCAACAAAAATGAATACTCCTTCCGTTTCAACAGCAGCAGAAATTTCCAATATGCCGACAGAACAGGATTTGATTCGCGCCGGCGCGCTGCTGGCGCGGGAAAGAAATTTTAAAGACCTTGTTAATGTTTTTGTAGAACAGGCGCAGGATATTTCACATGTAGATCTTGCGCTTTTTACATTTTAAAAGATACAGACGACCGCAAAAGCGACTTAAAGCTTTCTTTTAAAAGAGGAAGATATTCTGTTCCGGAAACCATTTCAGGCAGCGGTGAACTGGTATGTTTTATCCGTGAATGTAAAGAAGCGCTTATTTTTAACAATAAAGAAACTTTCCGGCAAGGGGGAGAATTTTTAAAAGAAGTCCTTATAAATCCGGAGATGAAAAGCGGTATGGCTCTTCCNATAGTAAGCCCTCCCCGCGAGATTGGTATCTTGTTTGTAGGAGCGCAGACATCTTGTTTCTTTAACCGCCGCCGGTTCCACTTTCTGGATTCCTACACAAAACTTGCAGCCGGAGCAATGCAGACTTCGCTGCTTTTCGGCGAGACGCGGGAAGCCTCAAAAAAAATTGACTCTCTTGAACGTTATCAGGAATATGTTTTTAACTCAATGACAAATATGATTATCACAACAGATGCGGCAGGACAAATTTACTACTTTAACGAACCTGCGACAGAAGCCATGGGGTTAAAAGAAGAAGATTTGGGACGCACTCTGGAAAATACATTCCGTAATGCCCTTTCATCAAAAACCGTAAAGACAATTTTAAAAAGTCTGGAAAACGGAAATGAAATACTGGGACTTGAAGGAATCTACCGCAAAGGGGGCAAGGAAATGGATTACTCCTTAAATGTAACGCCTTTAAGAACTCCGCGCGGCAGGAAAGAAGGACTAACGCTTCTTTTCACAAATCAAACCCGAGAGAAAGAATTAAAGCAGACAGTGCAGGTTGTAAGCGAAGAAAGACGCATCATTAAGGATATGTTTGCACGTTATATGTCTAATGAAGTAATGACAAAACTTATGGAAACTCCGGACAGTGTAAAACTGGGAGGAGATAAAAGAGAAGCAACTGTATTCTTTGCAGACATACGCGGGTATACGAGTTTCTCGGAAGGCCGCGATCCCGAATTAATTGTAGAAATCCTTAATGAATATTTTAGCGCGGCAGTTGAATATATTGTACAGTATAAAGGCTATATCGACAAATTTATCGGAGATTGCATTATGGCCGTATGGGGTGTTCCTATGATGCCGGAAAAGGACGATGCAATAAATGCGGTTTCCTGCGCAATTGCCATTCAGAATCTGGCTCGTTCAACAAAAAGAAAATTCTTTCGTAAAGACGCCGCGCGCCTGCGCATAGGAATAGGCATTAACACAGGTCCTTTGGTAGCGGGAAACCTTGGGAGTATGCAGCGGATGGATTACTCGGTTATCGGTGATACTGTCAATCTTGCATCGCGGCTTGAGGGTGTTGCGGAAGCCGATGAGATAATCATCTCTCAAACAACACGGAATCAGATCGGAGACGTATTCGATCTTGAAAAAAGAGATTCAGTTCGCGTTAAGGGCAAAGAAAAACCAGTACAGATATACAATGTACTGGGGCTTAAATAGATTAACAAGGAAATATTCAGAAACTGAAGTTTCTGAACAAAAAAGGACGGGGAAACGATGACTAATTTTTTAAATTCTTTACTTGGAATTAATATACCGCTCTGGGTATTAATAGCAGCGCCTTTGGCATTGATTCTTTTGGTACTCATTGTATTGTGGTTTGTACATACGCGCATTTTTAAATTCCGCCTGCGCAGAATTGCCAAAACGCAGGAAGCGCATCAAAACGAAGAAGCTGTCAATATATTCGTAAAACATTACCCGCCTGAAAAACTTGTACGCTATTCACGGCGCATGGAAAGATACTCGCGTCAAATGGGGCCGCAAGTCGTCAGGAAGATAGGTCTTACCGACAAATGGATACAAAAAGTTACTCAGTCGGCGCTGCCGACAGCCGTTGATCTGCGCCGTGTTCTCCTATACTGCCCTGCTTCATCGGTGTTCAAAGTCTATCTTGCCGCCGAGCAGCACCCTCGCCTGCACCGTGTTATTAAGGACTGGATAAAGAATGAGAGGTGAAGAAAAAGTAATTCGGCTTCTGGCTGAAACATGCAGGGGCGAAGAATTTGAGCCTGATTTCGGAAAAAGTTTTCTGGAAAACAACAGCGCGCTTCTTAGAGAGTTAACAGGAGAACCTGAATGGTATGCGCGTTATTTTGCATACAAAATTTTAATCCATGATAAAGAAGAACTTACGCAAAGAAGCCTGGAAGCGGGTCTTCTTGATTCTCATCCTCTTGTCAGAAAAATACTGACAGAAAATTTCAGCGGAGGCAGGGAAAAAATATGGAATTTGTTATGGGATAAATTGCTCCATGATCCTGTATATGAAGTACGTGAGACGGCGAGAAAACGTATTACAAAAGAATTCATGGATCTCTACAGCCTGAAGGATAAAAAATTTAATAACGAAGAAGCATTTAGAATTCTTGAGCTGCTTGATCCGGATTCTCAGGAAGATAAAACTTTCGCCATGTCAATTCTTCAAAGCGATAACAAGGAACTTCAATACCCTGCCGCTGTATTCCTGGAAAAATGCGGAGTGCTGGCTTCGTATCTTGCAAAGAATACGCTTGATGATCTCGCCTGCATAGAAAACAGCGTACAGCTTTTAACAGACGCTATGAATGTAAATGTTTCCGGGTTTTTAACAGATTATCCGGTAAGTGACGGCGCTCCCCTTTTGGTAGTTGCCAATCTTCTCGCAGGAACCAACGGACCGCATGAAAGTATAAGCCTTTTGGCAAAAAAGGTATTCAGCTTTTTTAATAATAAAAAAATTGAACCTTCAAACAAGGAAATATATACAAAAACAATTGAAGCAATTTCAACAAGAGGAAACATCCGGTCATACGAACTTTTAGCGGAAGAACTATCCCGCAGAGAAAACGATCTTGCTTTCCTTGAACTGCTTCTTCCCCGTCTTCCGGTAAAGGCCGAGCTAACATTCCCTCCTATACTTTTCCGCTTTTTGGAAAATGCAAATTTTTCCGCGCGGGAAGAGCTTATAAAAATACTGGGGACTTTCAGCCCTGACATTGTTTTGCCTGAAGTATTTCACATTTTAAACAGCAGCCGTTCAAAATTCCCGCATACAGTCCGCATCTCCGCTCTTAAAATACTGGGGCTTTTGCGCCTGCCATTCTGTATTCAGAGAATACTTGAAAGTCTCCCAACTCTTAAAGAAGAAGAAACAAAAGAATTTGCCGTTCTGTTTTTGGATTATCCNAACGAAATATTTGAAGACAAGGTAAAAACGCTTCTTGCGTCGCCCGATGCGCGAATAAGGGCTTCAATAATATTAATTCTTCCGGTTGTAAAGAACGACAGCTTCATGAAAGAAATCCGGTCATCNCTAAAGGATGTTGATCCTGATGTGCGTGTTGCGGCAATCAAGTCCCTTTTAGGATTTGGTGAAATAAAACTGCTTAATCAGGAAACGTCAATGCTTCACGATCCTGTTGAAAGGGTGCGTCTTGCTACCGCAGAAGTTATTGCAAGNCACGGCAACAACGCGGCAATTGAAATATTGAAAAATATTACGGTTGATCCAAACGAAACTGAAGTTGTAAAAAGAGGCGTTATTGCCGGATTGGGACAGGCGACAAACGCGGAAGGCATTCCGATACTCGTCTCGGTTCTTGATTCGCAGGAAGAGTTCCGGGAATA
>WRGH01000145.1 GCA_009787285.1 Brevinematales bacterium | reverse complement strand
GCTTTTTTCACAGCAGGTTTTTTTGCCGCCGGTTTTTTAACCGCTGCTTTTTTCGCAGCAGGTTTTTTTGCCGCCGGTTTTTTTGGTTTTGCAGTTTTTGTAGTTTTTTTTATTGTCGCCATTTTTCCCCCCTTTAGGATAACGATATACAAATATTAGCCTAATTATAAGCCTTACTTTATTAATTAAGCAATAGTTTCTTTATCATTGTTTGACCCGTGACAATGTAACAGCGCAGGTTGTTACAATGTCGTCAACAGACGCGCCTCTTGAAAGATCGCTGATTGGTTTAGCGAAACCTTGCAGGAACGGACCGTAGGCTTGAACTTTTCCCAAACGCTGCACAAGNTTGTATCCGATATTACCGGCATTTAAATCCGGGAAAACAAGTACGTTTACTTTGCCCTTTACAGGACTGTCCGGCGCTTTCTTATCAGTTACTGAAGGAACAAGCGCGGCGTCAGCCTGNAATTCACCGTCAAAAACAAAATTTGGTTTCCTTTCCTTTAATAGATTTATTGCAGTTTGTACTTTTGTAACATCATCGTGACTGGCGGAACCTTTTGTGGAGAAAGAAAGAAGTGCTACTACAGGCTCACAATTTAAAAATTCACGGCAGGAATTGGCGGCGCTTTCCGTAATGTCCGCTAGCTGCACCGCTGTCGGATTTGGCACTACTGCGCAGTCAGAAAAGATAATGGAACCGTTAGTCCCATATTGGGAATCNACTCCGGTCATGACAAAGCAGGAAGAAGCGGTTTTAAGACCGGGTACTGTCCCTATGATTGACAGTCCCGCTCTTAATACGTCGCCTGTTGTTCTTGTCGCTCCGCCTACCATAGTGTCCGCCTCTCCCAAATTAACCATCATCGCGCCCCAACGAAGCGGATCGGTAATATCGATCCTTGCCTGTTCAAGCGTCATACCTTTGTTTTTACGTAATTCATAATAGATTTCTGCATATTTTTCCAAATGTGAATCTGCGCCCGGAGGAATAATGTTTATTCCGTCAAGATCCACTCCTTCCATTTTTGCGGCTTCCTGAACATCCGTTATTTTCCCCAAAAGGGTAATGCTTGCGGCAATTCTTTCATCTGTTAATATTCTTGCCGCTCTAATGATACGTTTGTCTGTGGCTTCCGGTAATATAAGTCTTTTTGGCGCTGATATTGCCTTGGCTTTTATATTTGCTACGAAATCCATAATTTCTCCTTTATTATGTTGATAATTAAGAATAAACCTTCTATTTAATTTCCGCAAGTCGGCTTTTTTTGTTTTTTTCCGGATAATTTAGACAAAACGAATTTTTTTATAATTTAACCCAATGTTATATATTGCCCAATATTTACATTATTTGTTATAATTAATACCGCTATGACAGATATATACAACGATTTTATGGAAGATGCGGATTTTGATACCATTCTGTCTCCGGATATTGATTTTACAGGCACATTGAACTTTGAAAAACCATTTCTTATCAGGGGCAGGGTTTCAGGTGAAATAAACGCGTCGGGATTGCTGGTTATAGATGAAAATGCGGTAATAAATGCAAATATTCACGCCTTGCGGGTTCTTATACGAGGGCAGGTTAAGGGCGATGTTACCGCTGTTGAAAAAGTTGAAGTTACCGTAACTGGAAAACTTGCTGGAAATGTAACATCTCCNGAAATTTATATGGAAACCGGATGTGTATTTAACGGACGATGTACAATGGTTGGCAAAAATCCTTTATGAAAATTTTTTTTATACCTTTGTCATGTTTATTCTTTTCCCTTTCAATTGCCGTTTATGCGCAAAATCAGATGCCTGATGCGCTGGCCGAATACAGGGCTGGTAATTATGATCGCGCTATTCAAATATGCCGCGATGAACTTAACACAAATCCGGGTAATCTGGAATCTCATGTAGTTATCTGCTGGAGTCTTATTCGTTTGAACAGATATGAAGAAGCTATGCGTTATGCCCGCGCNGGAAGATCAATATCNCGTTTTGATGTCAGAATTACAGAGATACTTGGCGAAGTTAATTATTATCAGGGTTTGAATAACGAAGCGCTGCAATATTTTCAGGAATATATTTCAATGACCCCTGAAGGGCAGCGGATTGAAATGGTTTATTATTATATTGGTGAAATATTTATCCGGCAGGGAAGATTCCGTCATGCCGATATTGCGCTTACAACCGCCGTTCACTGGGTTCCGGGGAATGCCGCATGGTGGGTAAGGCTTGCCTATGCGCGCGAGAACGCGGGAGAATTAAACAGCGCGATTGAAGCCTATGAAAAAGCGCTTGCCCTTGACTCTCAGCTGACTGACGCGCAGCGCGGCATGGATCGAATCAGACGGACAATAGGCGGGCAATAACCGCAGGGAATGTTGTCGGTATTAATTTATACATTAGGCTGTAAACTCAATCAGCTTGAAAGCGAGGCATTTGCAGACGCTTTTCTGCAGGCCGGCTTTGTTTTGTATAATCCTTTAAATGAAACTTCTCCTTCGATTATTGTGATAAATACCTGCACCGTAACGTCAAAAGCTGATCAAAAAGCAAGGCGTATTATTCGAAAACAATTAAGGGATTANCCTGATTCCGTTATTATCGTAACAGGCTGTTATGCACAACTTGAAAAATCAAGAATTAATGATCTTGATAACAGCCGAAGCGGACGCCTCTTTGTCCTTAAGGGCATGGAGAAAGAAAATATTTTAAGNTTGCCCCGTTTTTTAAAACCAGATTATGCAAATGAAAAGAATGATCTTTTGTACGCATTAAAAACATTGCAGGAAAACGGCTCGGGAACCATAGGAGCATTTCAATTTTCACCCGATAAATTTTCAGGACATACAAGGAGTTTTTTGAAAATTCAGGACGGCTGCGATAAACATTGCACTTATTGCAGAATCCGCCTAGCCCGCGGACCAAGCGTCAGCCTTGCTTCTGATATTGCGCTTGAACGCCTGCGAATTCTCGAAGAAAATCATGCGGAAGCGGCGCTTACAGGCGTTAATATTTGCCGGTANCGTGATGCAAAACTTTCAAAGAACGGGGCAGGCGGCAGTCTTGTCGAACTGCTTGAATATTTGCTCTGCGGAACAACAAAAATTTCCCTGAGGTTATCGTCTCTTTCGCCCGACAGCATTAATGAAAATTTTGCAAAAATACTTTCAGATAAAAGAATACGCCCTCATTTTCATTTATCTGTGCAGTCGGGCAGTAAAAAAATCCTTGATAAAATGGGACGCGGTTACAATGCTGATACTGTAAGGAATGCCGCCGCCTTGCTTCGCCGCGCAAAGGACGATCCATTTCTTGCCTGCGATATAATTACAGGTTTTGCGGGTGAAACCGAAGCTGAATTTAGGGAAACTCTTGAACTGTGCGGNGAAATTGGCTTTGCGTGGATACATGTATTTCCGTATTCAAAAAGACCGGGTACTCCTGCTTTTTCATTTTCCGAGACTATACCTGAAAGCGAAATTTCAAAGAGAGCGCGGTTACTAACGGATTTGGCATGGCAGGGTAGGGCGGATTACATACGACGCTGGCTTGGCCGTGAAGTAAAAGTATTGGTAGAAAACGGATTACATACCCGAACCACCTGCAGAGGGGTTTCGGAAAATTACCTTAAACTGCTTGTTCAGTACAGAGAAGTGAAATCTCCGCCTCCGGGGACTGTTTTAAGTTGCCGGATATTAAAAGACCAAAAAATTGATAATTGTAATAGGGGTTTTGACGCAGTTGCTGAAGAAAAATAAAAAATGTAGAAAAATATACGCTTGAAACTGGAAAAACCACAAAAAAAGCTTGACAAACGAGCGAAGAAGAGATAGATTAAGAGAGAAAAGCAGAAGAGTGATTTTAAGTAAGAGAATCTTCAGAGGGAAATCTTTGAAAGACGCGCGTCCGAGCTAAGTTCTGGGCGTAAATCCAAGCGTAAAAAGCAAACAAAAAAAAATCAAAAAGCACTTGACAAAGTGTTGAAGAGTGTAGTAAGTTCTTAGAACTTGCGCAAAAAAGCCTTAGGCAAGAAGCGCAGGAGCGCCCTTATAAGGTGCGAAGGAGCCGTATCGGGAGACCAGTCGGCTTGAGAGATATTTGGCAAAAAGTCTGACCGCTTAATTTTTGGGATTGTGTTTTAGTGAGGATGAGCAGTTTCAAAAGTTAAGCGGTCAGGCATAGGGAAGGGGGAGAGAGCGGGATCGGGCAGCCGGTTCCGCGAGCAAGAAGCAGCGGCGTGCCGGGAACGGCACGTCATGCCGAGCGTATGTTTAGAGGGCCTGGCCGTCTGACCACGAAGTTTTTGGTAATTGAAAAGAACTAAGTGGTCAGGCGGTCAGGAAACCTTGTCAATTGAGAAACGGGAATTAAAGATTCCCGAATTGTCAGGGGCTTGAAATGGTAAGTATCTGTCCGGCTTCGGCCGGATAGAAATCAATATCATGGAGAGTTTGATCCTGGCTCAGAACGAACGCTGGCGGCGCGTCTTAAGCATGCAAGTCGAGCG
>WRGH01000144.1 GCA_009787285.1 Brevinematales bacterium | reverse complement strand
AGCACCGGACATGAATTAATGCAAACCATTGAAATTGAACGGCTTAAACTGGAAGCGTCCATAAACAGCGAAATTGCCATTGCCCGAAGAATGGCTGACTCTCCTTTGATACAGTGGCACTTCCTTAACCCTGATGATGAAGAAATGAAGCAAATCGCATTGGGAGAAATAGCCGGATACCGCAGGGCATTTACCGGAAAAAATGTTTTCTGGATAGGAGATACAGATAAAAAATATTAACGATGAATATGTCTACACAATAGACCCGTCAGATGAAAGCTCATGGTGGTATAACTCAATCATGGAAAATCCCACACCTTATACTTTAACGGTTAATTTTGATGTTGGTCTAAAAAAGACCATGCTATGGATAGACGTGCCTGTTCTTAATGATAATCATAAATCTGTCGGTATAGTGGGAACAGGCGTAGACCTGTCAGATTTTATCAATTCCATAAATCAAAACAATTCGGGAATAGAAGATAAATTGTATTTCTTTAACTCGAACGGAGAATTAATCAAAGCGAAAGATGTTGATCTTGTTGAAAAAAAAGCAAACATAACCGAAGTGTTAGCTCAAACAGGCGATGAAATTTTAGTCAGAACAAAAGAATTGAAAATCGGNGAAATAGAATATTTTAAGTCAAAAACCAATGGTCAAATAATCGCAGTTACTTCAATTCCTGTCAGCTCCGTTATGGATTTAAATTGGTATATAACCGCCCTGCGTCCTTGTACTGTTGTAGAGTCATTGAAAACCAACATGACTGTTCTTTTTGGAATAATGATGACGGTTATTTTGCTTGTCTTTGTATTCTTTAATATTTTTATTGCNGTAATGCTGGAGCCTCTAAACCATGTCATAAAAACAATAAAACAAACATTTACCGACTGGGATTTGAAGCCTAAAGAAGGCGAACATCATAACGATGAAATCAGAACATTAGGCGATTTTTTACATTTGACCATAATTGATCAGCTTACCGGTATTTACAACAGGCGTTATCTTGACGGCAGCTTAAAGAAGATAATAAGACTGCATTCNCGTACAGGAAGCAGTTTAAGCGTACTAATGATAGACATAGATTATTTTAAAAAATACAACGACACTTATGGTCATGACGCCGGTGATGACTGCCTAAAAACAGTAGCGTCTATTCTTTCTGAATGTGTAATAAGAGAAGAAGACTTTATCGCAAGATACGGCGGCGAGGAATTTACCGTTGTTCTGCCGAATACCGATGAAAACGGCGCTCTTTTGATTGCTGAAAAAATGCTTGAAAAAGTACGTGAATGCAATATACCGCACGAAGCGAGCGATATAGCCAATTTTATTACTGTCTCCATAGGCGTTACAACCGGTATTATTAATCACTTGCAGCATGGAAGCAAATATATTAAACTTGCCGATGAAGCGTTATACAAATCCAAGAAGAACGGCCGTAACAGATATACGTTTCTGAAGAAAAGAAATGAATATTAGAGTTGTTTAGAAACTTCAGTTTCTAAACAACTTCCGCTAATAAAAAGAGTTGTCGCGTTTTTGTCGCATATCGTTTTGTATAATTTCCTTAAAATTTATAGGAGTTTACTATGAAACTAATCCATTCCCTCAGATTCCGGTTTGCCGTAATTTTTTCCGTTTTCATTATTGCCCTGATCGGAATAATGTCTGTATTGGGAATACGTCAGATGTCAAAAGCCGTGTCGGAGACTTTTGCTGCGCAGGGTATTTTCATAGTGGAAAAAGCGGTCTCCCTTATTGACGGGGATTCCTTTGAGGCGCTGTCAAAATCGCAAGACTCAAGCATCCCCTTCTATGAAGAAACTAGGGTTAAACTGCTGGAATTAAAAGATTTTTCAGGCTGTAAGTATCTATACACTATGGCTCCTGTAAACGGAAATATTTGGCAGTTTGTCATTGACGGCAGTGCGGAACCTGACGACACTGAAAATTTTTCCAGTCTTGGGGATAAGGAAGATACAAGCGCCTATGACGATGCGTTCAGAAGAGCATGGACTTCGGGAAAAACAGAACATGGCAATCTGGTAAATCAAGAAGGATGGGGCTGGCTGGTTTCGTTCTACATTCCCATCAGAAATTCCGCCGGAAAAACAGTGGGATTAGCCGCCTGCGATTATGACGGGGAACACCTTCATAATACCATTATCAAGAACATACAGCGGCAGGTAATTATAGGCATAATTTCGGTACTATTCGGACTTGCGTCGGTAATATTCTTGCTACGGCAGGTTTTTTTGCCACTGAACAGAATCAACTCCATCCTGAAAGAAATCTCAATGGGCGAAGGGGACTTGACCGGAAGGATCGAAGCCAGCAGGGATGACGAGATTGGGGAATTGGCAGGTCATTTCAATCTTACAATGGAAAAAATCAGAAACCTGGTAGGAACAATAAAATACAAAATCAACGGGCTTAATCATACCAGCTTTGAGCTTTCCGACAATATGGAGAAAACCTCAACAGCCGTAGATAAGATTTCATCTAACATGGACAACATGGAAAATCTTGTAGTCAAACAGGAAAACGGGGCGCTAGTAGCGGGCGAGGCGGTAGGTGTCATTAAAACAAATATTGACAGCCTTAATAAAATGATAGAACAACAGGCTGAAAGCGTAGACAGGTCATCTTCCGCCATAGAGGAAATGACGGCTAACATTCATTCGGTAACTCAGACGCTTGCTGAAAACAGCAAAAACGTCGATGTTCTGGTAGAAGCGTCGGAGAACGGCAAAACAGGACTCCAAACCGTAGCGCAGGAAATACAGGAAATAGCCCACGATTCCGAAGGGTTGCTGGAAATAAATTCGGTGATGAACAATATCGCAAGCCAGACGAACCTGCTTTCGATGAACGCTGCGATTGAAGCAGCTCATGCCGGAGAAGTCGGAAAAGGTTTTGCCGTAGTCGCAGATGAAATCCGCAAACTTGCCGAGTCATCTAGTAATCAATCAAAAACCACTGCTGCTATGCTAAAAAAAATAAAAACGTCTATAGACAACATTACAAAATCATCTAACGACGTGTTAGACCGTTTCGGCGCTATAGACTCAAGCGTAAAAACAGTTTCCGAACATGAACAAAATATCCTTAATGCGATGCAAAAACAGGAAACAGGCGGGAAGCAAATTCTGGAATCCATAGGAATATTNAGGGATATAACCCATTCGGTANAAAAAGGTTCTGATGATATGGCAAAATCAGGTGAAACTTTAGTCAAGGAAACAGACGAATTTATAAAAACCAGTCAGGAAGCCGCAGAAGGCATGAACGAGATACTGACAGGCATTAACCAGATAAAAGTTTCGGTGAACCATGTAAACGAAATGAGCCATGAGAACAACCGGAATTTTGACGCCTTAAAAAAGGAAACTGAAAAATTTAATGATACTGTNGGCGACGAAAAACAAAANGTTCTTATAGTAGACGACGACAGTATTCATCTCGAAATGGTGGAAGCGGTATTGCAGAATGATTATGACATATCAATCGCAANATCCGGCAAAGAAGCATTAGGCTTATTCTATCAGGGACTTGTACCAAAATTAATATTGTTGGACTTGATAATGCCGGATATGGACGGATGGGATACTTACAAAAGAATAAAAGCAATAGGCGGCTTACATGATATCTCGATAGCGTTTTTCACAAATTCAAATGACCCGAAAGACATAAAACACGCACATGAAATAGGAGCGGTTGATTACATCAAAAAGCCTTACGATAAAGACGATCTGTTACGCAGAGTGGAGAGAATTATTGAGAAATGAGCGAGATAAATAATAAATACAAAGGTAATGCCAATACTGCCCCGCTATATACATTTATAAAAACAGCTTAAATTTGTCGCGTTTTTGTCGCACATTTATTCAAAAAATATTTATTTAACTTTCATGCCTGTCGCATATTTGTCACGCCTTGTTTTGTAAAATATTATTTACCATGACAATTTCTAACGAGCTAGAAACTTTTATAAGAAGCCGGTATATAAGAAGCGGGCATGATTTTTCCTTTGAAATGTCTGAAGATGCAGAAGCAAAAAAAAGCGATTTTTTAGAATACGCTAAAATTTTTGCCGCCAGNCATCATGAAAGATGGGACGGCACAGGTTATCCGCGCGGACTTAAAGGAAACGAAATACCTCTGTTGGGGCGCATCATGGCTATTGCTGATGTATACAACGCGCTTACATCAGAACGTCCTTATAGAAAAGCATTCACCCACGAAGATGCGGTACGGATTATCACCGAAGGCAGCGGAACCCAGTTTGATCCGGCGCTGGTTGAAATATTCACCCGCACGGCGGAACAGTTCANGAGTTTAGAATGAAATTATTCCGCGATACCTGATACGATAATCACTGCCGAAACTACGCCGCTTGAAATTGCGCCGNCCATTTTGTTGATAAAAGTAAGAGCCTTTTTTTCCTGCATTGATAACCCCATTTGTTTTTCCGAACCCTCCTTCAAACAAAAAAGATTGGTTTTACAAAAG
>WRGH01000143.1 GCA_009787285.1 Brevinematales bacterium | reverse complement strand
TTGATATTGAAACCATAAGAAAATACGAATAATTATACACTTTTTGCGTAAATTTAGCCAAAATTCCTTTAAATCCACATAAAAAGCACCATCAATTACATCAGCAACCGAATCGTTTCTATTTGTTTCAGAAACGTTTCTGTTTCTTTTTCTGAACAGCTTCCGTTTAAAAATTACTTCTTTTTACTCTTTGGGCTGTTTTTTTCATCAATTCTTTGAATAACAATTTGCGCCAGCCGTTTGAATTGCTGAGGAAGCAGTTCTTCGTCAGGAGTATCGTAGTATTCTAATAAAGAGGTAAGTTCTTCACGCGCCTGATAGTGTTTTTTCTGTTTGTAATGAATAAAAGCAATTTCATATTCGGCTGTTATAATAAGATAGATATTGTCAGGATTACGGTTATACAGCGCCTCATAGTACTGCAAAGCTAAGTTGTACCTGTTCCTGTCGGTGGCTTCCTGTGCGCGCTGTATCAATTCCGCCGAGGACAGATCATTACTTATGTTCACTGTTGATGCGCAGGCGGAAAAAAGAAATGCCAGAAGTACAGCCAATATGCGCTGTTTTTTACAAAATATAGTCATATTATAGAAGTATAATTATAACAAACGCCTATGTCCACTGTTACACTTTACCAACATATTGATAATATTGCATAATAACAGCATGACAGCCGGAATTATAGGCGCTACAGGCTATGCCGGCGCTGAATTGGTAAGGCTCCTTTCGGGGCATCCTGAAATAAAAAACCTGAAACTTTCCTCAGTCAGTTATGAAGGGGACGCAATAGAAAATATTTATCCCAACTTTTTAGGCAGAGTCTCCGGTCGGCTTGTGAAAGCTGAGGAGGTTATTGCCCTTTCTGACGTGGTTTTTGCAGCTCTTCCCCATGCAGTAGGGGAGCCTTTTGCCGCCGCCTGTATGGAACGAAAAATTCATTATATCGATCTTTCCGCAGATTTTCGTTTTGATGATAATCAAAAAGTGTACAATGCATGGTACGGAAAAACATACCGGTATCCCGAACTGCATAAAAAGTCGATTTACGGTCTTCCTGAGCTTAACAGGCGGAAGATGAAGGAACTTGCCGCAGAGGGGTCTGTTATTATCGGTAACCCGGGATGTTATCCAACCGGATGCTCTCTCGGCGCATTTCCGGCGCTTGCAAAAGGACTGTCGTGTGCCGACAGGCCGGTCATTGTAAATTCTGTTACAGGTATTTCAGGCGGCGGCAGAGAGCCGTCCCGTGCGTTTCACTACCCCGAATGCGCCGATTCTGTTTCTCCGTACAAAGTAGGGTCCCACAGGCATTCGCCTGAGATAGCACGTAACATGGCGGCAATGGCGTCATCGGGAGGGCATACTGCTCCGCAGGTGATTTTTACTCCGCACCTTGCGCCGGTGAACAGAGGTATTCTGAGTACCGTATACATTCCCCTTTCTGAAAAATGGCGCGTAACACCGGATGATGCTGCAATGCCCCCTTCAAAGGAAATTGAAGAGAAAACCGCCTGTATTAGGGAACTTTACGCCGATTTTTACAGGGACGAACCTTTTGTTCGAATATTGCCGCTTGGGCTTACGGCGGCGACGAACCGCGTGCGGCAGTCCAACTACTGCGATATTTCAGTGCATATGGATTTGAACGGCTCAACATTGATTATTGCAAGCGCAATTGACAATATGATAAAGGGCGCTGCCGGACAGGCAATTCAGAATATGAACATTTTATATAATTTTGATGAAAAATCCGGTCTTGAAATGATACCGGCTCTTTTTTAAAATTTTACAGGAGTAATTATAGTAAATGAGTATAGAAATTTCAGGCGGAGTTTGTGCGCCGAAAGGCTTTTTAGCAGGAGGCATAAGGTGCGGTATAAAACCCGCCTCGCAAAAAAAAGATTTAGCCCTCATTTATTCAAAAAGTGTCTGTGCGGCGGCGGCAATGTTTACTCAAAATAAAGTTAAAGCCGCAAGCGTAATTGTCAGTCAGGAAAATATTTCAGACGGAAAATTACGCGCAATTATTGCCAATTCGGGAAATGCCAATGCGTGCACGGGGCAGGACGGCCTTGCTGCGGCGCAGCGCATGGCGCGGCTTGCCGCCGGCGTTTTACAAATTAATGCGGCTGATGTCGCTGTAGCGTCTACCGGAGTTATCGGCGTTCCTCTTCCGGTTAACGTNATAGAAAAAAATATTGACGCTTTAAAGGCAAGTCTTCGCGGCGANGAACAGGGACANGAGGACGCTCTTGAAGCCATTATGACAACAGATACCAGAAAAAAAGAAATCGCGGTGGAAACGGAAATTGACGGTAAAAAGNTTCGTATCGGCGCTATGACGAAAGGTTCGGGAATGATACATCCCAACATGGCGACAATGCTTGCNTTTATTACAACCGATGCGGCGGTAATTCCTTCAGTTTTGAATACGAGTCTGCGCCGCGCTGTTAAACGTTCTTTTAACCGNCTGACAGTGGACGGCGATACTTCCACNAATGACATGATTGTCATAATGGCAAACGGCGAAGCCNCAAACAAAATTATTGCAGACGAAGGCGCTGACTATGAAATATTTTGCGCCGCGCTTGAAAAAGTGTGTNTCGATCTTACAAGAAAAATGGCGCGTGACGGGGAGGGAGCGACAAAACTTGTAACTGTAACTGTCGACGGAGCNGCAAGCGAAGAAGCNGCTGAAATACTGGCAAAATCAGTCGCGTCATCAAGCCTTGTTAAAGCCGCCTGTTTCGGGGCGGATGCAAATTGGGGCAGNGTGTTATGNGCTATGGGATATTCGGGCGCTGATTTTTTGCCTGAAAAAACTGATGTAAGTTTTATAAGCAAAGCGGACGCGGTACAGGTGTGCAAAAACGGAGANGCTGTTGATTTTTCCGAAGAAAAGGCAAAACTTGTTTTATCGGAAGAAGAAATAGAAATTNTTATTAAACTGCGGGAAGGAAACGGCAAGGCTTCTGTTTGGGGCTGCGACCTTACCTATGACTATGTTAAAATTAACGGAGACTACCGTTCATGAAAGATTTTTCAAATGAAACAAGAGCCGGAATACTTATTCATGCTCTTCCATATATTCAATTTTTTCAAAATAAAACAATTGTTGTTAAATACGGCGGAAATGCCATGCAGGGTGAAGACCTGAAAAAAGCGGTAATTGAAGACATAATACTTATGTCCTGTGTGGGAATACGCACTGTGCTGGTTCACGGCGGCGGTCCTGAAATTGAAGCAATGTTAAAAAAAACAGGCAAGGAAAGCCGGTTCATTAACGGNCTCAGGTACACAGATGAAGAAACCATGGATATTGTTCAAATGGTTTTATGCGGTAAGGTGAACAAGGAAATTACCGCTTTGATAGAGAAAACAGGCGGCAAGGCAATCGGGCTTTGCGGAATTGACGGAAGTATGCTTAAAGCCCGCCGTATGAATGGCGAAAACGATTTAGGCCTCGTCGGCGAGATTGAGCAGGTTGATGTTTCAATGTTAAATTCTGTTTTGGAATCCGGTATAATTCCTGTTATTTCATCGGTGGCTTACGGAATCGGATCTGACGAAGGAAAAGCCCTCAATATAAATGCCGATATTGCCGCCGCAAAAATCGCCGCCGCGCTGGGAGCTGAAAAACTGGTGCTTATGACCGATGTTCAGGGTATTTTCCGCGATATTAATGACGAAACCACGCTTATCAAATCCGTAACAAGACCGCAGATTGACGAACTTAAGAAAGAAGGAATTTTAAGCAAGGGAATGATCCCGAAGGTGGATTGCTGCGCTATGGCCATTGACGGTGGGGTTAAGAAAGCCCATATAATCAATGGGCGCCTTCCACATGCCATTCTTATCGAATTATTCACAGATGAGGGAATTGGCACTATGATAGAATGACTAGACAAAGAGTGGTAAAGTTTGTTAAAATCAGCCATAAAAGGAGGCCAGTTGGCAGAAAAAGATTTACGCATAAACGAACAGATTCGGGCGCGAGAAGTCCGTCTGATCAGAGAAGATGGAGATCAGGGAATAATGCCTGTTTCCGAAGCTATGGAAATAGCGAGGGAAACGGGGCTTGACCTTGTAGAAATAGCGCCGCAGGCTGTTCCTCCTGTAGTGAAGATTTTGGATTACGGCAAGTTTAGGTTTGAAAATGAAAAGAGGATTCGGGATTCCAAGAAAAAACAGAAACTTCTTAAACTTAAGGAAATCCGAATGCAGCCCAAGATTGATGATCACGATCTTGATTTCAAATCGAAGCATATAAAGGAATTTTTATCCGATGGCAACAAGGTTAAAGTAACGATTCGTTTCCGCGGACGTGAACTTGCCCATACGGAACTTGGTTTTGACGTTATGAAGGACGTGCTTTCACGGATTGAGGGAGAGTACGTTATGGATAAGCCGCCTTTAATGGAAGGCAGGTTTATGTCCATGCTTCTGGGACCAAAACCAAAAAAATAGACTGATCGTTATGATCAGGATTTTTATGAGAGGTAAAAAATGCCCAAGATGAAAACAAAAAAGAGCGCGGCAAAGCGTTTTTCTTTTACCGGTTCAGGCAAGGTAAAATATAAAAA
>WRGH01000142.1 GCA_009787285.1 Brevinematales bacterium | reverse complement strand
ATAATGGTTCCCATCATTAATCATCGTAACGGCGAAGTAGTGGGAGGCGTGGGCTGTCTTTGTGTAATAGACGCTATACAGCCGACTATAGAGAATACCATGAAAACCAGAGAAGAAATCGCCGCGATATCTATTTATTCCAGCAACGGGTTTATTATAGCGAGTTATGTGCCGGAACGCGTAGGAAAGATGATGAAAGACGTAGATACTATCTACGGCGAGAATATGGACAACGCCTTTTCCGCTGTTCAAAAAGGCGAAGAATTTTCTTGTTCAAGTTATGCTCCTGTTTTGCATACAAACGTAGAAATTACTATGCAGCCTTTCCCATTGGGCAGTTCGGGCGCAACGTGGACCATAATGATTGCGTCGGCAAGAACATATATTTTAAAAGAAGTAAACCAGATGACCATGTTTACAATCATTCTTGCGGCAATAGCCATTGTAATATCGGCGGTAATTATATACTTTACCCTGAACGCCACTACAGCCCCAATTGTTAAAGTATCGGAAACGCTTAAGGATATTTCCGAAGGCGAAGGCGACCTGACGCGGAGCATCCACGTTGCTTCCAAAGACGAGGTAGGCGATCTTGCCCTTTACTTCAACAATACAATTAAAAAAATCAGAGACCTTGTAGCGCTTATTAAAAAGCAGGCCGGTGTGCTGCAGGATATCGGCAATGACCTGTCCGCCAATATGACGGAGACCGCTGCGGCAATTAATCAGATTACCGCCAATATCCAGAGCATAAAGAACCGTGTCATTAACCAGAGCGCCAGCGTAACAGAAACCAACGCGACTATGGAACAGGTTATTACCAACATCAACAAACTCAACGGTCATGTGGAAAACCAGAGTCGTAATGTTTCCCAGGTTTCATCCGCCATTGAAGAAATGGTAGCCAATATCAATTCGGTAACTCAAACTTTGGTTAACAATACCAATAATGTAAATACGTTAAAAGAATCTTCGGAAGTAGGACGGAACGGATTGCAGGAAGTGGCGGCGGATATTCAGGAAATATCCCGCGAGTCAGAAGGCTTACTGGAAATTAACGCGGTAATGGAAAATATCGCCAGCCAGACCAATTTGCTTTCAATGAACGCGGCGATTGAAGCTGCGCACGCGGGAGAGGCGGGCAAGGGCTTTGCCGTAGTCGCCGATGAAATCCGCAAGCTGGCAGAAAGTTCCAGCGAACAGTCAAAAACAATCGGTACGGTACTGAAAAAAATAGCGGAATCAATCACAAAAATAACCGGCTCTACGGACAATGTGTTGCACAGGTTCGAGGCTATTGACTCAGGCGTAAAGACGGTGGCGGATCAGGAAGAGAATATCCGCAACGCGATGGAAGAACAGGGCGAGGGAAGCAAGCAGGTTCTGCATGGCGTCGGCGGTTTGAATGAGATTACCCAGAATGTAAGGAGCAGTTCCGAGGAAATGCTTAACGGCAGCCAGGAAGTTATAAGGGAAGGCCAGAACCTGGAAAAGGTAACGCAGGAGATAACAGGCGGTATGAACGAAATGTCTACCGGAGCGGATCAAATAAACCTGGCTGTAAATAATATCAACGAGATGACCACCAAGAACCGCGAAGCTATCAACGATTTGTTAAGAGAGGTTTCGCGTTTCAAAGTGGAGTAATATCAAGGTTAATCTCTGACTTGTCCGCTTAACAATCGGTCAAGTCAGGGAAATCCTGACTTCTTTAATTTTCCGTTAAATAATCAATATCGCCTGCGCCAAGGGCGTTCAAAATTTTCCGCTTAACATCCCCGCTGTTTCCGGTAAATGCCGCGATTTTTTCGCGTATTTTTCTGCGTTCCGAATTCTGCCCGTAGGGGCAGGTACAGGCGGCTTTAAGAATATTTTTTTCCGCAGCGCAGGCGATTATCTGTTTTTCTTCAAGAAGCGCAAGCGGTCTTATAAGGTTGACAGGATATTTCCTGTACTTCAGCAGTACCGGCATGGCGAGTAATATTCCTTTTGAACAAAGGTTCATAAAAAAGGTTTCGATAATATCGTCAAGGTGGTGGCCGAGCGCAATCTTATTGAAGCCTTTTTCGACAGCGTAGTTTATAAGTTCCATTCTTCGCTGGGTAGAACACCAATAGCAGTTCATTTTTTTGCCTTCTTTAAGCCTGTTTATTACGGGTACAAAAAGGTCTGTAAAAGGAATATTCCATTCTTCAAGTCTTTGGCGGAGAACAGGCTTTTTACAGCATTCGCAAAAATCAGTTGAAATATGAATGGCGGAAAGTTCATAGTTGATTTTTAAAGCGGGGCGTATTGAAGAAAGCGCCCATGCAAGAACGCTTGAATCCTTGCCGCCCGATACCGCAATAAGGATTCTGTCTCCTTCGCATACAAGTGAGCGTTCTTTTACCGTTTTAACTGTAAGTTTTTGTACAATTTCGCCCGCTCCTGTTCTGCGGAAAAATCTTGAACCCATTACAACCCCGTAACATCGCGTAACACGAGGTTTGCAAGCAGGAAGCCGGCGCTTGCCGTAACGGTAACAATGCTGCCGTTAGGCAATTTTTCTCCGTTAGAGGAGGCAGGGGCAGTCTTGGCGCGGATCGGCGTTTCGCTTGAATAGACTACGGTAAAATTTGATGAAAAGCCGCGTTTTCTTAAGCCNTGCCTTACAAGCCGCGCCAAAGGGCAGATTTGAGTGTCCCAGATTGACGCTGTTTTTATCTGCGAAGGGTCAATTTTAAGCGCCATTCCCATAGAAGAGTAGAGAGTTACATTCGCATTGCAGGTTTTTTCAATCAAATCAATCTTGTGATTAATTGTGTCGATTGCGTCTATTACATAATCCGCGTTTTCAATATTAAAGGAAGCTGAGTCTTCGCTGCAAAAAAGTTTATTTACGGCGGTTACTTCACATTCGGGGTTTATTTCCAAAAGACGCTGTTTTAAAACATCAACTTTAACACGACCAAGCGTGTTTACAGTCGCCTCTGCCTGACGGTTTATATTGCTTTCGCATACCGTATCAAAATCAACTATTCCTATTTTACCTATACCGCTTCTGACGAGGGCTTCCGCGCACCAGCTTCCTACGCCGCCTGCGCCGAAAACAAGGACATTTTTCTTTTTAAGTTTTTCAAGTCCGTCCTCGCCTGTGANAAGGGCAACTCTGTGAAAAATCGGATTAATATCGTTTGACATAAAAGCTGCTCCGATTACTTCACCAAAAAGCGTTTTTCTTCGCTGNAAATACAGCCGCAGTATTTTTGCATATAAAACCCCATTGAACGGGCTATAGCCTGTCCTTCCCGGAATAGCGGACGAAAATCCCTGTACAAAAATTTAATCCCATGNTTTTCCGCAGCCTCTTCGCCGGCGCGTCTTACCGCGTCATGATCCTGATACGGGCTTATGAGCAAACTTGTAGTGAAGGTATCAAATCCCTCCTGCGCCGCTGTGGAGGCGGCTTTTTCAAGACGAAGAAAATAACACTTTTTGCACCGGTATTCCGTATCCGGAAATATCTCGTTTAGAAACAAGCGAAGNCCGTATTCATCGTGCATTTTTAGTTTAAGGTTTTCGTTAGCTGCAAATAAAGTTAAACTATCGCGGCGCAAAGTATATTCTGTGGAAGGATGTATGTTCGGGTTATACCAAAAAAGC
Source organism: Brevinematales bacterium (assembly GCA_009787285.1). Lineage (GTDB taxonomy): Bacteria > Spirochaetota > Spirochaetia > Treponematales > Breznakiellaceae > WQXQ01. The sequence goes on along the minus strand of WRGH01000142.1, from coordinate 1,010 downwards.
AGCGGTTCAATGCCTTCGCTTTTTAAAACGTCGGCGCATTTAATTGTGCACGGAGCGCAGCAGCAGTGCAGAAGCAGTTTCATAAATTTGCTTCAATTGCCCTTGCAAGCTGATCGCCGCATGAGGTTCCCCTTTTCCCNCAGCAAAGACCTTTCAGTTTTTGCGCAGTTTCCCGCGCGTCCATTCCTTCTACAAGAATGCCTAAAGCTTTCAGATTCCCGTTACAGCCGTCTTCAAAACTGACAGAATGTAATTTACCGTTTTCAATTTCAAAACGTATTTTTTTGGAACAGGTTCCCTTTGTATAATATTCGTACATACTTATAGAATACCTATAACATACTGACAGGGTCTATATCCACTTCAAGGTATGTTCTTGCATCCCTGCCTTTTTCGTAACGNGCAAGAAGCTCGCGCGCCGCCGAGTGGAGAGCGCCTATCGCCNGATTTCGAAGGATTAACTGNCGTCTGTAATTGTTATTAATAACGCCAATCGGGCATTCGGCGGGTCCGAGCATATCCGTGTCCCTGCCTATTAACGTCTTGGCAATGGCGGCAAGCCGCTTGATTGCGGTATCCGCGCGGTGTTCATCTTTTGAGCGGATTGTAAAACGGATCAATCTTGAGTATGGAGGGAAATTTAACGCTTTTCTTTGGTTTAGTTCCGCATTGTAAAAACCGGTTACGTCAATTGCGCAGGAACGCCTTATTGCGGGATCGTCCATTCGCAGGGTTTGAACGATAACCTTNCCGTCCGGAAAGTAGCGCCCTGCGCGCCCTGCAACCTGCACAATCAGGGAAAAAGTCCGTTCCGCCGCGCGGAAGTCCGGCAAATGAAGTCCTGTATCGGCAAAAACAACTCCTACAAGACGCACGCCCGGGAAATTTAATCCCTTGGCAACCATCTGAGTTCCCAAAAGAATATCGATCATTCCTGTTTTAAAAAGAGTCAGCGTTTCTTCAAGGTTGTTTACGGAGCGTCCTCCGCTTTTTTTTATGGTATCGGTATC
>WRGH01000141.1 GCA_009787285.1 Brevinematales bacterium | reverse complement strand
AAGCGGGAAACGGGAGTCGGACCCGCGACATCGACCTTGGCAAGGTCGCGCTCTACCACTGAGCTATTCCCGCGCTTTTCCCACCATAACAAAAAATAAAAAATATGTCAAGCGGCATCAACTTGTTTACGGCTGCCGTAGAATTCCTTCTATTTTATCAAGCTCTTCTGCGGAAAGCGGCGGCTGGGAAAGAGCGGCGAGGTTCTCTTTCAATTGAACTGCGGAACTTGCGCCCATTAAAACCGATGTATTGCGTTTGTCGCGCAGTATCCAAAGAATAGCGAGAGAAGAGAGAGTTCTGCCGCCTTCTCCGGCGACATTATTCAGCGCATTCAGTTTTGCAAGGATCTGCGGCGTAATCGAAGACGCTTTAAGGAAAACGCCTTTGGAAGCCCGCGAGCCTGCCGGAACAGCGCCGTCCAGATACCGCCCGCTCAACAACCCCTGCGCAAGCGGTGAATAACAAATGCAGCCTGTTCCTTCTTTTTCCAGCACATCAAGAAGTCCGTCTTCAATCCAACGGTTAAGCATGGAATAACTCGCTTGATGTATAAGGCACGGTACGCCAAGAGAACGCAGAACGGAAATTGCTATAGCGCTTTGCTCAGCGCTGTAGTTGGAAATCCCCGCATAAAGCGCCTTACCCTGCCGTACTATGTCGGCAAGAGCTGTCATCGTTTCTTCAATCGGAGTATCAGGATCAGGACGATGGCTGTAAAAAATATCGACATAATCAAGCCCAAGCCGCTTAAGGCTTGCATCAAGGCTTGCGATTAAATATTTCCTGCTGCCCCACTCCCCGTAAGGTCCTGGCCACATATCATAACCTGCTTTTGTGGAAACTATTATTTCATTACGATAGGGAATCAGGTTTTCTTTTAAGATTCTGCCAAATGTAANTTCCGCAGAACCCGGAGGGGGCCCGTAGTTATTCGCGAGATCAAAATGGCACACGCCCGCGTCAAATGCGCTTAAAACTGTTTCGCGTCCTGTCTCATAACAGTCAACGCCGCCGAAGTTATGCCAAAGACCAAGNGATATTTCAGGTAACTTAAGCCCGCTGTTGCCGCACCTTCGGTATTTCATCATCTCGTAACGGTTCTCTTTCGCAGCGTAAACCATATCCGCCTCCTGTCATTCATTGTACATTAAACACTGATTATGTTACAATAAAACATGGCGTTAAACTGCGGTATTGTCGGACTTCCGAATGTTGGAAAGTCCACAATTTTTTCAGCATTAAGTTCCGCTCCGGCGGAAGCGGCAAATTATCCTTTTTGTACTATAAATCCCAATATAGGGATTGCAAACGTACCGGATTCCCGTCTGGATAAACTCTCTGCTATTTTCAAGCCGCAAAGAACAATTCCGGCGATAGTCGAATTTGTAGATATCGCAGGGCTTGTGAAGGGCGCATCAAAAGGAGAAGGACTGGGGAACCAGTTTCTTTCTCATATCCGCGAAACTGCTGTTTACGCGCACGTTATTCGCTGTTTTGAAGACGGCGATGTCATTCATGTAAACAATAAAGTCGATCCTGATTCCGACATGGAAACAATAGACATTGAGCTTGCGCTTGCCGACATGCAAACGTCCGCAAAAAGGCGCGAACGGGCTGAAAAGGCGTTAAAGAACCAGTCCGAAAAGAAAAACGCCGAATTTGTTATTTCTGTTCTGGACAAAATTCACCCGGGACTTGAGAACGCGCAACCTATCCGCGTACTTGGTTTAACTGATGATGAAAAAGCCGCTGTTTACGACTGTCATTTTATTACCCTTAAACCGCAGCTTTATGTGTGCAATGTCGATGAAGAAGGAGTCCGCTCCGGCAACGCCTATATCGAAGCCGTAAAAAAACGCGCAGCAAGCGAAGGAACCGAGGCAGTCTGCATCTGCGGAAAGTTTGAAGCTGAGCTTTCAAGCATTGAAAACCCAGAAGAAAAAAAAGCGTTCCTTGAAGAACTTGGACTTGAAGAAACAGGACTCTCCGCCCTGATTCACAGCGCATACAAGCTGCTGGGGCTGCGCACTTTTTTCACAGCGGGAGAAGATGAATGCCGCGCATGGACTATCCGCGCCGGAGATACGGCTCCCAAAGCGGCAGGCGTAATCCACACAGATTTTGAAAAAGGCTTCATCAAGGCGGAAGTTTACACTTTTGACGATATTTTAAAATACGGAACAGAGGCAAAGATCAAGGAAGCCGGAAAATACCGCCTTGAAGGCAGGGACTACATCGTGAATGACGGCGATGTAATGTTTTTCAAATTCAATACATAAACATATTTTCTTTTAAAATATTATTTTTTGAGGTAATTATGAAAAAAGAAAAAGATAACCGTGTTAATGCTAGATATGTATCATTAAAAGAATACGGCATTTTGTTTTTTGTTTTAGCGGTTGTCAATGGTTTTCATATGTGGATTTATCTGAAATTATTGGAAAGTAATGTATTTGAGACAAATGTACAATTTGGTATCAATATATTAATGGGGTTTGTTTTATTTGCTGCTGCATTGATAACAGCATTTTTAGGATTTTTCCGTTACAGATCATGGATAAAACCATTGAAAAAACTCGGTGTAGCAGCACGGCTTATTGCTCAAGGTGATTTTACAATCCGTATACCGCCNTCACGCAAAGACGGAAAAAAAGACTATATAGAGGTGATGTTCGATGATTTNAACACCATGGCAGAAGAACTTGCCTGCGCATATGAAAAGTTAAAAGCTCTGGCAACAACAGACGAATTGACAAAACTGAATAACCGGCGTTCATTTTTGGAATACATAGATTTAATATGGAAACAAAATCACCGTTTAAATCTTCCTGTAACCGTATTAATGATAGACGTGGATTATTTTAAGAAATATAACGATTCCTTGGGGCATTTAGAAGGCGACAAAGCTCTTGTCGCTATAGCTCAATGTCTGAAAAATAATATAAAAAGAGAAACTGATTTTGTCGCAAGATTCGGCGGAGAGGAATTTGTCTGCCTTTTACCGTTTATTGAAAAGGATGAAGCGCTGGAATTCGCAAAAGCATTGGTACAAAATGTTGAGGACATGAAAATTCCCCATCCCATGAGTTCACATTCAAAATATGTAACAATCAGCGCAGGCATGGCAAGCGCTGTGCCGAATGACATTAATTCTCATGCGCAATTATTGGATGAAGCGGATAAAGCGTTATATACAGCAAAAGAATCGGGAAGAAACAGGGTTGTAATGTACCAGTAGAATAAACAGCCGCTTCCGGTAAGGCAGATAAAATGAGGGGCAGAATAATCCTATTGTAAAAAAAACCAAGTTTTGATATGATTTAAGTATGGCGGCTGATGCCCAGATGTTACAAAAATATTCTCTTTTTGGCGGCTTAATGGAAGAACAAATTGAAAGTATTATGCCCCTCATGCAGCAGGAACAATACGGCCCTGATGAGTTTATAATTACGGAAGGAAAGCCTAACGACAAGATATATTTCCTTATTGAAGGACAGATAGCGGTAACCAAGAAAGATACGCTTCTTTCCCGTTTTGGAGAAGGCGAAGCCTTCGGAGAAATGGAAGTTCTTGATGTTATGCCCGCCGTTGCGTCAATAAAATCCCTTTCTAATGTTATGCTTATGTCTATTTCCAATAAAGCTCTGCGTGAAATCTATAAACTTGATGTAAAAATATTTTCTCTTATTATAATGAATCTGGCTCGGGATTTATCCCGCCGCCTGCGTAAAGCGGATGAAAAACTTGCATCACCGGTTTTACTATAAAAATTAGGAGTATATATGATTTTTAACATTGAACAGGAATGTATGGATGTGCAGGCGAGAAAAAAAATACAGCTTGCAACCCTCAAAAATTTAGTCGAAAGTATCTACTCTCGGGTTCCCTATTACAAAAGCAGAATCGATGCAGCAGGGTTAAAACCCAGCGACATTCACAGTCTTTCCGATATAGAAAAATTTCCCTTTACATCNAAAGATGATCTGCGTGAAAATTATCCTCACGGACTTCGNGCATGTCCGCAGGAAAGGATTGTTGAAGTCCACATGAGTTCCGGCACTACGGGAAAGCCTGTAGTAAATGAATATACATTAAAGGATATCGACATCTGGCGTCAGGCAATGGCAAGAACTCTTTCCGGCGCAGGCTGCACAAGGGACGACATTGTTCAGAATTGCTACGGTTACGGGCTTTTCACCGGCGGTCCGGGAGCTCATTACGGCGCGCTTACTATCGGAGCGGAAGTTCTGCCCATGTCCAGCGGCAATACAGAACGGCAGCTTATGGTTATGAGCGATTTCGGTTCGACAATGCTCACCTGTACTCCGTCCTACGCCCTCTACCTCGCTGAAGAAGCAGCAGAAGCGGAAATTGATTTAAAGAAACTCCCTATCAACAAAGGTTGTTTCGGAGCTGAACCGTGGAGCGAAAATATGCGCATTGAAATCGAATCTCGTTTTAACATGAAAGCTTACGACATTTACGGCCTTACAGAAATTATCGGACCTGGTGTTGCATTTGAATGTGAGGCGCAAAACGGAATGCACATAAACGAAGATATGTTTTATCCTGAAATTATCGATCCTGTAACAGGCAAGGTCCTGCCCGCCGGTGAAAAGGGAGAACTGGTTTTTACAACTCTAACGAGGGA
>WRGH01000140.1 GCA_009787285.1 Brevinematales bacterium | reverse complement strand
TCTTTCTCTACTTACCGCGATCCCGATCCTTTGCGTTCATTGGACGCAATTTCCGCCATTTTAAAAGACAGCGCTTACGGTAATTGCAGCGATGATTATCTCGTAAAGTCAATAATCGGCTGTTATGCGAACGAGACAAGACCGAAAACCAGCGCGGAAAACGGACTTGCTGATTTTTTAAGATTTCTTTACGGCATAGAAGANNCTTACCGGAAAAGAAGGCTTGAACGCCTTGTTTCTGTTTCAACTGCGGACATTGCCGCCGCTTATGCATCATTAGGAGCAAGACCGTCAACAGGCACAGTCATTATCGCCGGAACAAAAATTGCCGAACAGGCTGCAAAGGCGCTTGATACGGAAGTGCAAATGCTGGCTGTTTAGCCGGTCTGTTTTTTCTTGAGCGAATTCCTGAATATCTGGTCGGCATCCAGTTTTTCGTCTACGCCAAATACCGGAATAACTCCTTCGTCCTTGACACTTCGGAAGAACGGTCCCGGACGGTTTTCGTAAGCCCAGCTGTCTTCGTTATTAATGATATAGTCCAATACTGTAACAACCGATAAAGTAAAAAAAATCAGAGTAGCATTATTTCTTCTTTCAGGAGCAAGCAGCATCTCTAAACGTCTTGATACAGGATTTGGAACCTGGAAACTGTATTTTTCCCAGGGATTATTAATTCCCTCGCATGGAGCTTTGGTAGCAGCTCCGCCTGCCCGCACACCCTGTTCAATACCCTTTGCAACGCCAGTAAGATTTTTTCGTATTTTTCTGACTAAACTATAAATAGGAATAATATCCTGTTTTGGAAACGGAGGAGGCCCTATAGAATCAAATTTATAATAAGGAAGAAAATATAAACGTTTGATCCAATGAAGTTCATTTATTATTTTTTTGCTATAAGGCGTTCCTTTTGCATCTTGGGAATTTTCAAGCATGCGGCANTATTCGCTTAAACGCGGGAGATAATCTTTTGAGAAACTGTCTTCTATGTACGCCCGCCAATTGTTAAAAATTTCTCCCAGTTCTTCAAATACCCTTACAGGGGTGCCGTCGGCTCCGGTAATAATACCAAAGTTCATATAACGCAGGCTAATAAAAAAATCATCCAGTATATGCAATAATACGGAAACCTGCTGAAGCGGATCAGTATGCGCAATCAATTCATNCCCGCCTCTCATGCTGTACAGATTGGCAAAATACGGATAAAGATCGGGGAATTCTTCAAGTTTATTCCAATCCGCTTTCGGGAACAAGTTTTCCAAAGTTGTCCTTCCCTGTTCCAAAGATTTTTGTTCAGACTTTTCGGCGTCTTCTTTTGCCTTGCGTTCTATTACTTTTGGATCATTAGGGTCTTCTTTTTCAGATGTACCGTCTCCTTCACCTGATGCATTTTGTTCATTTTCTTCAGCCTCTTTCTCGCTTAAATTTTTCTGAAGAGTTTCTACATCCATGTTTTCAATTTGCTGAGGCTCTAAATCATCAGGATTAAACTGCACCGCTTCCGTAACATTCAGAAACGCCATGAAGCGTCTGTGTCTTTCAATGAAAAAACGTTCATACGGAATATAGCGGTCGGATATTAATTTCATTAACAGCGGATACAGGCCAAAATGGACAACTTTTCTTATATCTACCAGCGATACAATAATGTTGCGGATAACAGTTTGATATTTTTCCTTTGCCTCCATTGGNCTTTCAATATATAAAATTTTATATACCAGTTTAAAGGCAGTTTTAAGATGATCTGTGTTTAGTTCTTCAATAATGAATAACGGTTTGTATATTCCCCTTAGCACATCCGCAAAATCCGTAACTTTTGCCGAACGGGGGTGAGCCTGTATTTCGGCGATGTTTTTCGCAAGCTGCTCAATGTCCCAGTCCCGCAGGATATTAATAACTTTAAATACAAACAGGGACGCCCTTTTTAGCTGGTGATTGCGTTTTGTATTGTTCTTGGGAAAAAGATTTCTGGTAGAAGTAACAAGCCTTTCAATCTTACTGTAATATTCATTCATACGTTTGATAACAAACCTTGAATTTACAGAATCTACAGGTTCCTTGAAAAACGAAAAAATTGAAGCGATAACCTGTATGGAACTTTTTATTTCAAATAAAACCTGACCTGCAAATTGATCTATTTTTACGCGTTCTGCATAACTTAACCTTGCCGGAACTGTAGGATCATCTCCGGGATACGGTCCGCTGAACTTAATCTTAGACCTGCTGCTTTTGTCGTCTTCATCGTCTCCTGATACGTCAATTCTTCGTCCGCGTTTGCTTTTTTCTGCGGTGTTTATGGGCAGGCGCAAACCGGATTTTTTCACGGGTTTTTCGGGTTCCGGATTTCGTTCTGTGCCTACTTCTCCGCCCAAAACCTGCGCCAGCCGCTTGGCTTCGGCAACGTCCGTAACGCCCAGTTTTTCCCTTACCTTGCTAAGCTCGCCAGGCGCGTAAATTGCATTGTCATTTTTTTTTGGCATAATTACACCCGTATATTAAATTTTTCACCCGTTCCAAACAGATTCTTTATTTGAATCTGCTCTCCTTCGGAATTGACCAGCACCCCGTTGTAATATCCAAGCGGCGAATAAAATTCTGCCTTTGTAATTATAAGTTTTTTCCCGCTTTTGTTAATTTCTTTCGGAGTAAATGTCAAGTCAACCATACCTTCGACATCTTGAATAACCCAGTCAGAATCAGGACCGTTGGGCATTGTAATAAGTACAGGCGGCAACGGCGTTAATTTTCCGTTTATCCATAAAGCATTTTCGTTGTTTTTGTTCGTCTCCCCTGCTTGATTCTCGGCAATATGAAAACCAAATCGTCTGTTTTCCTCATCAAAACCCATGGCGTTACAAATGATTGTCTGCATTCGGTAAGGGTAAAAACCCTTGTAATCGCAAAAAAAACCGGAACAATTTTCCTGTTTAAGATTGATACGCTTTCCCCCAAAAACCACATCCCCCTGTACAGGAGCAAATGCCTTATAAACATAAATTATACGCCGACTGGCTATTCCCATTGAAACTGCCATTGGAGTTATTTCCTGAACGTTTAAATTGTATGCAAGGTGAGCGGTCAGTGAAGGGTGTCGGCGTGGAGCTTCAATATTGATATCCAGTTTAACTGTATCTGCGTCAAGCCAGCTATGAATACGGAAAAAGAAGCCGGAAGAATGGCTATGTATTGAGGCGTTTGAAAGAGTATTGGGAAACTGCCAGCCTGAATACGGCGTTATCTTTCTAAAAAGTAATTTTTGGCCGTTTTCTTTATCGTATAGTAAAACTTGGACAATTCTATACATCTTTAAGTTATAAAAAACCGCTTCAAATAAATATGAGTTATTTTGAGCGTTAAAACATTGCCATTCCTTGATNCGCCAGTTCCTGATCCAGCGCGGAAGAGGATAATTGTAAGGNCTTCTAATTTCCAGCAAATCTACTTTTTCAAAAGCCCTGTCCCATGTTCCGGTAATGGGGATTCCGTCTTCTACGGGCGAGGCTTTTGGAGCAGAAATTTCCCTAGTATACATAAAACCNAATTCTAACATATTTTTCCCATATTGGCGATTCCTAAATGCAACTAAACAAAATGAATAGTGTCTCAAAGTATGTGAAATTAATAACAAAAAATTCAACGGCGGCTGTTCTGCCTCTTTATACAATTGGTGAAGAAATAGCAAATTCCGTACTTCATGGTATTGGCGCTCTTGCCGCAATAGCAGGGCTTGTTTTCTTGAATCTGAAAAACTCAGGGGTTTTGGGCGGACATAGGGCTGCCGATATGGATATTGTTTCCGCCGTTTTATTCGCTGTGACCATGATCGGAATGTTTCTGATATCAACCTTGTATCACGCAATACAACTCCANAGCNTTAAACGTATATTCCGTAAGCTGGATCATTCGGTAATTTTTATATTTATTGCCGGAACTTACACTCCTATATGTTTAAGCGGTCTTCGCGGAGCATGGGGCTGGAGCCTTTTCGCGGTTGAATGGGCGCTGGCTTTGACGGGNATTATCCTGAATATTCTGAATTCCAAAACCTTAAAAAAAATTGAAATAACAGTTTATATAATGATGGGTTGGGCAATAATTATCGGATTTGTTCCCTTGATTCATCGTGTACCGGTAATCAGCGTAATTTTGTTATTGGCCGGAGGAGCCGCATATACATTGGGGGCTGTTTTTTATAAAAAGAAAAGTATCAAGCATACTCATGTTATATGGCATACCTTTGTTATTATCGGGGCTGTTTGTCATTGGTTTTCAATATGGTATTTAATTTAGGAAATAACCGAAGCTGCCATTCAATACACCATAGTTAATTCTTCTGGTACGCAATAACGCAGCCCACTATAGTCCATAGTACCTGCGCAGTGCGAATTTCTTTCCGCTTCCGCGCCCAGTTGCCCCTGTAGTTTATACTTCGTTCCGGCAGCCGACTCGTCCAAAGCAGTCAAGGTTGTCAGAGTGATAACGAGCTATTTTGGGGTTGAAGAAAGCTAAACCTTTCCGCGCCTGAATGGTAACACCGTACAAGGCTAGCCTGCGATACCTGTCTATTCCTGTCCGCCTTTAACAAAATTCGCATACCCGTTTGCATTTTCCAATTCAAGCAATTGACGCTTCAGTCAAGCTTAATTACACGGTGG
>WRGH01000139.1 GCA_009787285.1 Brevinematales bacterium | reverse complement strand
ATTACTCTATGTGAGTATTTTATACAGTTTTATGAGAATTGTAAATAGATACTTATAAATATTGAAAAATCCTACATTGCATAGTGAGAATTTATATAATATGATATGGATATGACAATNAGTAAACGTATAAGGCATTTACGGCAAACCCTAAATATGTCGCAAGTTGAGTTTGCAAAAGCCATATACATAAGTAACGGTTATATAGCAGAACTGGAGTGTGAACATAGAAGGGTTAATAACAGAATTATTCATTTAATTTCTCTGACTTTCGGCGTCAATGAAAAATGGCTTAAGACAGGCGAGGGNGATATGTTTTTCAGTACACCGGGAGAAAAATTACAGCGTATGGTAACGCTTTTTAATGAATTACCGCCGAAATTTCAGGATTACGTGATGCAGCAAATAGAACAGCTTTTAAATGTAACAGGGAATTTATCAGTATAATAAATCATGATTCCTCTGTACAAACTTGAAAAATTACCCCGTATCCAAAAACTTCGAAAAATTGCCAAAATATTTAATATGGCTGAAAGCAGGCTCTCTCTTTCTGAGCAAAGAAAAGGGGTGAAGATTTTTTCTGATAGTGAAATTATCTTTTTTGCCGATGCTTCTAAATTGCTGGCAGAGGACGCTCTTTTTTCAGATGATGCCAGAATGTTATTTAAAGAAGCATCTGTTATTTTTTGCGGGGCGACGTTATCTACTGAAACGGTCAGACGGACTTTAAATAATGTTAAACATCTTATACACACAGCAATAGGGCGCGATCAGGCTGATTGGGACTTTGGGTCTTTTGACAGACGGGACAGCGACGGTATGCTTAATCCGGCAGAAAGGCAAATCTTTGAAGGCATGCTTGTTTATTTGGAAGACATTCGCTCTCCTTTTAATGTAGGGGCAATGTTCCGCACAGCGGAAAGTTTCGGCGTAGAAAAAATAATTCTTTCTCCTTTCTGCGCAGACCCTCATCACCGCCGCGCTCAAAGGACTGCAATGGGCTGCATAGATATTGTACCGTGGGAGCGGCAAAATTTATTTTCTACGGAGGAAATTCTACCGCTGCCATATCCCGTTTTTGCGCTGGAAACTGGAGGTATTCCGTTGAACAAATTTCCATTTCCGCAAAAAGGGTTTTTAATAGCCGGTTCCGAAGAATTGGGAGTTAGTCCCCGCGCTTTAGCGGCGGCAGACGCTTCTCTGGGCAGAGTATCAATCCCATGTTACGGTGCAAAAGCTTCGCTTAACGTTTCAGTTGCTTTTGGGATTGCAGTTAATTATTGGGCGCAGGCTATTACGTCCGGGAAACAAGGATAAGAGCCGCAGGAGTTGTTATTTTATATACTCATCTGCGAGAGCGGAAGCATTGTCAAATTCACTGTGCAGTAAATGTTCGCTTATTGAGCTTATCAATTTTTTTATTTCGTGGGACCATGTTTTTTCTCTCAATTCACCTAATGCGTTTTTTGCCGTTTTTTTATCAAAAGCTGCGCACGCTTCCTTAATAATTTTTAATTTTTCNCGCAAAAACGCAAGGTCGCTTTCGGTATCTTCACTGTTTTCCTCTTCCTTAGGCTTATTCTTATTGATAACCATGCGCAATTTATCAAGAAAATCATTGGTTTGCTCAAACATTACATTAATATCATTTTCTCTTCCCGCCTGTTCCAGCTTAAACGCGACTGCGGAAAGCTCTTTTTCACCAATGTTAGCAAGCGCGCTTTTCATTGCATGAACATTGATAACATACATATGAATATCTTCTTCGCTTCCCAGACTCCTTNATAAACAGTTTTCCAAAATTGAAACAGATTTTTCTGCATCACGCNCGAATATTTCAGCTAATTGCGTATCAACCTGCTGAGTCGTCTGTACAGCGCCTTGTCTTTTTTCTATTTCAGCCTTTTCTTTCTGGGCGGCGGCAATTACATCAGCGGGATATTTTTCACGAATCAGCCTGATTAATACAACATTCAACTGACGTATATCTATAGGTTTAGAAATATAATCATCAAAGCCGTTTTGCAAAAACACTTCCGCCTGACCGGCAAGAGCGTTAGCTGTCAAGGCTACTATCGGTTTTGCGTATCCCATTTCCCGGATTAACTTTGTGGTTTCAATACCGTCCATCTTCGGCATCATATGATCCATAAACACGATATCGTAAACATTGCCTTCCTTAATTTTTTCAATTGCTTCAAATCCGTTATTTGCAAGGTCAATTTTCAGACCATAAGGAACCATAAGCCCTTTGGCTACATACAGGTTTGTTTCAACATCGTCAACAATAAGAACGCTGCCATAAGACATATATTCATGGAAAGCCTGCACTTTTTTAATTTGTCTTGTATTTACCAGCTTAAACTGGCGCAGATTTTCCACCGTATCCTTGCCCAATACGCCTCGAATTCCCCAGCCGTCTGTTTTCTGCGGCAGTTTCACCGTAACCGTNGTTCCTTTGCCTACTTTACTTTCAACATCTATTTTGCCATACATCAATTTAACTAAATTATTTGTAATGGTCATTCCAAGCCCGGCGCCTTTGGTAGTGCGATTGGCTTCCAGATTAAAACGGGTATATTCATTAAACAGCTTTTTCACCTGTTCGGAACTCATTCCGTATCCTGTGTCGCTTATCTTAAAAATCAGGGTAACAAGAACAGTTCCCCCTCTGCCCACACATTCTGCGCTGACCGAAAATACTACTTTGCCTTGATCTGTATATTTAAAAGCATTAGAAAGCAGATTATTTAAAATTTGTTTAATGTGAAGATCATCGCCTATTAATATTGACGGAGTATTCTCATCAACATCAAGTACAAATTCTATCTGTTTGCTTTCATAGCGAATATAGTTCAACTGCACAATGTCNTTTATTAGATTTACAACTTCATACTTTACNGGCGTTAATTCCAAACTGCCTGTTTCAATCTTTGAAAGATCAAGTATGTCATTAATTATGTTCAAAAGCANATTTCCTGAATTGTTTATCTTTAGAAAGGCTTCGCATGTAGAAGGAGGATGGGCAGAATTTTGTATTTGAATTTCCGTCATGCCCANTATTGCGTTTAACGGTGTACGTATTTCATGACTCATGGTAGCAAGGAAATTGCTTTTTTGCTGTATACGCATATCGGACATNAGCTTTGCTTGGGAAAGGTGGTATAGCATAATACATAACAACGCCGCCATTACAGAACCAATAATGGCAAGAAATACAGCCATATTATACATATTTCTGTAATATTCGTGCACAGGTATTACAATGCCCAAATACCAATTATATTTTATCAGGATAAAATACACGATAACATCATCGTTCATGTAATTTCTTATTCTTCGTTCATAAACATTCAACCCTTTTTCCAATTCAGGCACAAGAACTGTCAGTCCGCTGTTAATATTACGCATATTTATGTTAATAAAATAAGGTAAAGGATGAGCTATAATATCCAGTTTTCTATTCAGTAATATTCCGTAACTTCTTTCTGTAAGATCAACATCAACAACCTGACTAAAAATTTCTTTGGTCTCTATATCAAAACATATTATGCACAGCGGATTACTGTTATCGTCTGTAATTAATATTGAAAATGTCAGAATGTTTTTTTTTGTAATAACATCGGTGTACGGCTCCGAAACAATAACTTTTCTTGAATTTATAATATCATCATTAAACCACGGCTGTTCCTGAAAAATAAAATTATCAGGGAGATCTCTCTTTACGCCTGATATATATACGCCTCCCCATGAAAAAAAATAACCATGTATATTGAACAAGTTTCTCATTAGTACATTGTCTGCAAGCAGTAAATTGGTTATTGAAATCATATATGCTTCTAATGTGTTCTGATTTTCGCCCCGTAAAACCATGCTGCGTATGGTTTCCGAAAAACCGCTCAGAAATGTCTCATACTCCAAAAAACTTGTTATTATTTCAGATTGAATAAGTGTAAGGGTATCTTCCGCATCATTTACCAGATGTTTTCGTTCAATATTACTTACAAAGAAAAAGCTTGATATACCCATTATGAGAAACGCCGTAATTACAACGAGCATTTGTATATAAATGGTATTTATAGACTCGATTTTTTCAATAATTGAACGCATCAATTCCTCCAACTATGCAAAGAGTCAAACTTATGGATAGATAAATCATTCATATTACTAAATATGCGATTTAACGCAATCAAGCAGCGCAGATGAAGAAAATGGTTTTGTAACAATACCTGCCGCGCCAAGTTTTGAACTACGCTCTTCAATAACGGCATTTACAGTACCTGTCAAAAAAACAACAGGAATATTTGACCATAAACTGCCTGATTTTAATTTTTCCAGCGCTTCAAATCCATTCATTCCGGGCATTTCAATATCCAGTAATATCAAATCCGGATTTATTTTTTCCAAAAGAGAAAACATTTTTTCCGCAGACGGTACAGTCATTACACGAAAATCATCTTCTAAAGCTTCTTCGGCCGTAGCCAGATTGGTATCGCTGTCATCAACAACAAAAATCGTTTTCAAATGTATACATTCCCTATATATGGTAGAATATTTCCATAAACGGTATTTGTCAATAAAAAAAATTATCAAATTTTGCAAAAACCTCAAAAAAACAGGAGAATAAGTATATTTTAAACGATTTTTTGATTAATGACAAATCATGCGGCAGAAGATGCATCAAGT
>WRGH01000138.1 GCA_009787285.1 Brevinematales bacterium | reverse complement strand
TGCATTCTTTCAAGGATTTCACGGTTCCTCGCTTCCCTGCGGCGGGACAATTCTTTAATGGCGGCAATAAAACCCGCGCTTGGCGATTTTATCCCCAGCCCCAAAAGATGAAATTCCCCTCCTGGTCCAAGTCCGGGCGCTCCGCTAGCGGATTTTCCGCCCTGCCAGTTAATATTTATCTCAATCCCCGGGATAAAATGAACATTTTCCGCAAGAGCCGTGTTTTTTGCAGTCTCCAGTCCCATTATGGTATCATGATCGGTAAGGGCAATTGCGCTCAGCCCCTGTTTCGCCGCTTCTTTTACAAGCAGTTCAGGGCTAAAATCCCCGTCTGAGGCATTGGAATGCGTATGTAAATCCACCATGTTCCGCTTATTGTAGCAAAAATTTGCCAATTTATACATTAATGTACGATAATTGTATTTAGAATGTTTTTCAAATAAAATCTTACCCTTAGTTTATAATGACTGATACATCACGAGTAGTATTTCACGATTGATCAATAGGGTAATAATCAATAGTATAGTAGAAAGGGTAGTGAAATGTTGAACTATGTTTTAACAAACGGAATGATTGTTTCTCCCGGCAGGAGCGTCCGAAAAGGCAGTCTGGGAATAAAGGGAGAAAAAATCGTCTCTGCGAAAAGCAAGAAAAAAATTGACCTAAGCGAAAAATCATTCGTTTATCCTTCCTTAATAAATACCCACGACCACTTGCAGGGCAATTACCGTCCGCCCGTCGGCCCCAAAGAGGGGAATTTCTACCTTACATGGCTGCCGTGGGACAACGATTTTAAAGCGTCTAAAACATTTGAAGAACGTTCAAAATTAAGCAGGGAAAATCTTTACGCCCTCTCCGGTTACAAGTGTCTGTTTTCAGGCGTAACGACAGTGAACGACCATTTTTTGCATAGTTTAAACAGTCAAATATTACCGACTCTGCCAATCAGGGCTATTCAGGGGTACGGAATTGCGCATGAATGTACTTCGTACGACCTAAAATGGGGCGATGGAATAGAAATTGAACATGAACGCGCTGTAAAAAACAACTGGCCTTTTATTACGCATCTCAGCGAAGGCTTTGACGAAGAAGCCATGCATAGCATAGAGAAACTGAAAAGTTTGAAAGTTCTGGACAGCCATTGTTTGTTCATTCATTGTATTGCTTTCAGCGATGAAGATATCGAAAGTACAGCCAAAGCGGGAGCCAGTGTTTCATGGTGCGGTTTTTCCAATATGTTTATGTTTAACGTAACGGCAAAAATCCGCAAAATGTTAAAGGCGGGAGTAAACGTTACAATCGGCACAGATTCTTCCGCGACAGGTTCCGCTAATCTTCTTGCAGAGATAAAATATGACAGGGAATTGTACCGGAAACTTTACGGCGAAGATTTGCCGGCGGAAAAATTGTTCGAAATGACAACGATTAACGCCGCAAAAGCGTTCCGGATGCAGGATCAAATCGGCAGCCTTGATGAAGGAAAGTTAGGTGATATTATTGTCCTGAAAGCAAAGAACGGCGATCCTTACGAAAACCTTGTAAATGCCGGTATGGAAGACATTGAACTTCTTGTTCTGGCAGGGATGCCGTTATACGGGGAACTGCGTTTCCTTGATATTTTTGACGGAAAACTTCCTCACGGCTATACACAGATAAAAGTGGGAAATAAAGCAATGTTTGTAAAAGGCGATCCGGCNGGTCTTTACAGCGAAGTAAGGGAAAAACTCGGGTTCAAAAAAAATCTTGATTACCTGCCGTTTGAGCCTGAACAGGAAGGACAGTAATGCCGAAACCGCTTCAGTACCGCTCGGGTTCCCTTATTTACTTTCAGGGAGATCCTGCGGAGAAGATATATATTCTGCAAACCGGAAAGGTAAGCCTTGTTTATCAGGATATTGAAACCGGAGCGGATTTAAGAGACCCTGTACAGCCCGGAGAATTTTTCGGAGTGAAATCTGCGCTGGGACACTATCCCCGTGAAGAAAATGCAGTTGCGTTATCTGACACAACTGTAATGGTTTTTACCGTTCCGGAATTTGAAGCTGTCGCTATGGCAAATTCCAGGATAATCCTTAAAATGCTNAAAGTTTTTTCCAACCAGATGAGGCGCGTTCATAAACAGGTNTCNAAGTTAATGGCAAGGGAAGAACAGCCGCCTGAAGACGGTTTATACAACATAGGGGAATTTTATCTCAAGAACAAGCGTTTTTCGCATGCAAAGCACGTATTCAGCCGTTATTTGACATTTTATCCATCGGGGAAAAATGCGGCTCAAGCTTCAAAAAATCTTGATATTGCGGAAAATGCGCTGTCCCGTTACGGAGACGGTAAAGGACCCGGCGTTTCAGTAAGCAATGGAGCTGCGCCGCCTCCGCCGGTACAAACTGCGCCGCAGGATTCAGAAAAAACGTCAAAAGTCTATTACGATGCCGTAAGNCTTGTATCGCAGGGAAAATATCAGGAAGCGTTTATGGCTTTCAAAACAATAGTAGATTCAAATGCAGATACGGAATTAGCGGCTAAAGCATCTTTTGAAATAGGCCGCTGTATGTTCCTTATGAATAAATTTGAAGANAGTTTAAAGTATATAACAAAGATGCTGACAAAGTTTCCGAAACATCCGGATTTAAAAGACGCGATGTTTATTATGGGTCAATGTAATGAAAAAATCGGGAGAAAAGAACAGGCGGGAGCTTTCTATAAAAAGATATTAAGCATGGGCGGNGANAGTGATGACGGTACAATAGTAAAAACGAAACGGGCGTTAAGCGCCTTGGGAGCGTAAAATGGCTATGGATTTGGCTGCATTTGGCCGTTTTTCCCGTACATTTAAACAGGGAGANATAATATTTTCCGAATTTGAACTTGGCGATACTTTTTATCTTATTCAATCAGGCAGAGTCCAGCTTGCAAAACTGGCAGGAGATATTGAACGAACG
This sequence comes from Brevinematales bacterium, assembly GCA_009787285.1. Taxonomy (GTDB): domain Bacteria; phylum Spirochaetota; class Spirochaetia; order Treponematales; family Breznakiellaceae; genus WQXQ01. Next base: position 1,762 of record WRGH01000138.1, on the reverse strand, counting down.
CTGGATATTTTATATCCATCCGAAATGTTTGGTGAAATGGCAATCTTGGAAAATTCTCCCCGCTCAGCTACCGCNATNGCGATTGATGAAGTAAATGTGCTGGAATTTAATTCTCAAAATTTTGAAATATTGCTGCTTGGCAATCCGCAGATTGCCTTAAAATTGCTGAAAATGTTCTGTAAACGCATATACGATTCAAAAAGACGCTTTATGATCCTTACATTGCCTGATCCTCAGTCAAAAATTGCGGACGTATTCCTTATGCTTGATGAAACTCAGCCCGATATTGACAAAACCACGGAAAAACGGGAGTTTAAAACTACAGTTGAAGGCGTAGCTCACTGGGCGGGAATGAGNGTCAATGAAGTCAGGGATATACTGGGACATTTTACAAATCANCGGCGCGTAGAAATATTTTCAGATCGTATAACAGTAAAAAACATCAACGATTTTGCACGTTTTGTCAGTTCAAAACGAAATAAAAGTAATTAATATACAAGGAGAAAACCATGTCTGAAATTTACAATCCTTATCAAAGTCCGGAAAGTCCGATCGTTCCTGAAACACAGCAAAATACCGGCGTTATGTTATCTGAAAAAATGCTCGGTTACCTTAACGACGCATCGCCATGGCTGCAGTTTATCGGNATTCTTGGTTATATCGGAAGCGGTCTGTTAATTGTCGGAGGAATATTCGGCGCGGTAGGTCTTTCCGCCGCGTCATTTCTTGAATTGGGCGATTTTCCGTTTTGGATAATAGCGCTTATTTATATACCTTTNGGTGTGTTATTCTTTTTCCCCGCTCATTTTGCCTTTAATTTTGGAAGAAAAATTCGCAATTACCGTTTTAGTAATTCGATTGAAGACCTGGAACTGGCCTTTAAGAATAACAAATCCCTGTGGAAATTTTACGGTATTATTTGCATAATTTATTTGGCTTTTATTCCTCTCTTTTTCGTAATTGNAATAATCGGCGGCGTTGCAGCTGCAGTAAGCGGATTTTAAGCCTTAAGCAATGTCATGGAAAAGGACAACAGGTTTGATCCTTCACTTGAAACATTAACTCCTGAAGGAGTGAAATTTGTTCTTTCTCCCGTCGGCCCTCTCGTCAGAACGCTTGCGTACGGAATAGATAAAATTGCGCAATGGATAATACTCACCACAATTTCTATTGCAGGAATATTTTTACATTATACGACAGGTTTTTGGCTCATACTGATTTTAAATTTTTGCGTNGATTGGTTTTATAACATTATCTGCGAATTAGCTTTTCGNGGACAGACGCTTGGGAAACGGATTACAGGCATTAGGGTGATACGGAACGACGGCTCGCCTGTTGATCCTTCNTCGTCTTTTCTGCGGAATCTGCTGCGTTTTGCGGATACTTTCTTTTTCTTTTATCCCATCGCGTTGATTTCCATAATTACAAGCCGAGGATTTAAACGGCTCGGCGACTGGGCGGGCGGCACTCTGGTTGTCTATTCGCAGAGATCGGCAAGAACTCCGCGCAATATAACAAATTTTCTTTCAAATTATAATCCTGTAGTTCTGCAAAGTCCGCTTTCCCATGATGAAAAACAGGCAATACTGGATTTTGCCCGCCGTTATCATCTGCTCGGAAAATTCAGAGCAAACGAAATAGCCGGGATTTATGCGCCGTATGTCAGAAAAGGAGAATCTGATATTGACGACGCGGCGTATCTTTTGGGAATTGCACATAATTTATCAGGTAACACGCTGTATAAAGCATATACTCCGAAGGA
>WRGH01000137.1 GCA_009787285.1 Brevinematales bacterium | reverse complement strand
TTTCTCTGTAATAGGTATTAAGTTCCTTAAGCGTAGCCATTATCGAAGCTGTAGTTTTTGACAATCTGCTAAGACTTTCTCCGATAATACTGAGCGTTATCGCATCAACTCCGGCTTTTGACTGGCTTGTTAATTCTGATACAGCCTTAGTCATAACACCGGCATTGTCCGGTGAAAGATTTGTCCATTCTATATAACGTACAAGTCCGACAATTCGTTTTACACGATCAAGATTTAAGAAATCTATGCCCAACATATAAAAATTAACCAAAAAGTCCATTTGGCTGTCAAAATTGGACAAACGTATTGAAAGCTGCTCTATACGTTTTGCCTCCGAAAAACCGTCGGATTCCGGTACTTCAAGCTCGCTAATCTTGGATTCATGTTTATACGGATCCTCATTTATTAGTTTTTTCTTAAGGAAAATATTATATAAAGAAGCAAAAGATGTCTGAAATGCGCGTAAATTTTCCTTAAGTTTATCCATTTCAGACGCTTCCAGCCATTCTTTACGGGCAACAAGAACCTGTTGAAGAGTATTTACATAGTTTACAATATCATTTTCTGCCATTATTTTAATTATGATATAAACAAGAAAAAAATGCAATTCAACTGATAAAATAAAGCGGCAGAGCATTTGTGCGCCATATACAGGTATGAAACTATTATTCAGACTGTCGGCAGTCCTTGTCTTGTCTTTTCAGCTTTCCTGCTGCGGGGATCGTCTTTCTTCCGAATATACTTTAGAACTTCCGGAAACGCCCAAATCATGGGTATTGCTGCTTGGGGAGCCTTACTGGCATCTTGAATGGCTGGGTCCTGACGGGAAAAAGCAGTCAACTGATATTTTACCGGGTAAAACTGTAAAAATTGAAATTCCGGTTACATGGACAAATCCGGTTACAGCATGGCCGTATTGGCCGCAGCACAACCTTATACAAGGACATTTAAAACCAGCCGGCGCTCTTTTTCCGTATGACGTAAATAAAAAAAGCCTGTGCTTAAGCTGGGCAGCCGGTCCGGATACAGTCTTTTATTGGGAGCTTGCCTTTGCAAATAATGATAAAGAAGCAAAAATACCTGCAAATTTTGATTGGCCAAGATTCAGAGAACTTTTTGAAACTAAAATATTAAGCGAAACTGTCTGTAAAGACCCTTGGCTTGTCGACTGGCGTTATGTTGCGGAAAAAACAATCAATTCAAATTTTGACCGCCGCCGTATTGTTCCTCAAATCTCTGAATCTGTCAGTATTCCTGCAGGTTCCGGCCATTGGTACGGAAGCTCCCCATTTGCAGAACCGTTGTTCTTTGATGAAGGCGAAACGCCTGTTTTTCCTGTTAGGCCGGGAATTAATATTTGGATTTCAGGCGAAGGAATATTACGGTGCAGCGGCAATACATGGGTGTTTAAAAAATTCAACGAATGACTAACCTCGCCCTTAAAAGCGAAACTTTAACCGCAGCTTTCTATAATAAATATATTCAGCGCCTAAATTTTTATATGTTAGAAAGTCTTGTTGTGTGCAAGTTGTGCCGTATTCAATTAATTATATCTTTATGCAATATGAACACCCTGATAAGTCCCAATAAAAATAAATGAAGAGGATAATAAATATAGAAAAACCATTTCATTCCTTTCCATGTTCCTCTCCGGCCGTTATATTGATACAGAATTGGAATAGCCAAAACAATTAACATTTGCATTAATCCATAAACTAAATTCAGAAAAATTGCATATATTACCGCATAAGCCGCAATGCAAATAACAAGAGAAATCATCTGCCTTTTGAAATTTCCGTAATTTAATCCCATATATAAAATCGCAAAAGCGGCAGGGGNACTCCAATCAGCGGGAAAAGCTAACCACATAACAGGAAAAAGTATTAAATGTTTTTGCCATGTTTTTAATTTGTCGTTTTCTCTTACTATCAGCGCAATTAGTCCCAATAAATACGCCCAGATAACACTTGTTTGATCAAATATGGAATTATATTCTTTGCCAAAGCAAAACCTATAGGCAAAATGTGAAATAATTGCAAGAATAGATAATCTAAAAATNTATTTTTTTAGATTTCTTGTATGATGATACCCTTCCACAATAAGAAACATCATAATTGGAGCGGTTAGCCTTCCGATACCGTTCATAAACAGCGCCGGTATATCATAACTGTAACGGGAAAAGAAAATTATGGCGCTATGGGCTAATGTCATTGTAAAAATGGCAATTATTTTTATTGCGTTGGAAGTGAGCCCGTTTTCGTTTTTCAGAACAAGACTGTTATTTTCCATTTGAATATTTTATCTTCCTGAATAAAGGAAATATCAATTTGCCGTGGAGTAATCCGGTTAATGCCATAAATATATTTGCGACTATAATAAAAATAAAAGAAGGCAGCATTACNCTTGTGTATTTATTTTTTATGCTNNTTTTATTTCTTATTGCCCACGCAAGAATAAATTCAAAAAGCAGCATTCCGCAGTAAAAGAACAGCATTATAATCATGCTATTGGCAAAACCCGATAATAACGCATTATTTATAAATGGATTTCCATAAACGATGTTGATTATTACTCCGATAGCAAATTGTATACCGCTCCATATNAGCGTTATTTTGTATAACACATGAAGCATTACGCCGCCGCCTATGCCAAGTCCGCCGCCCCATTTAATGCCGGTTCTTTCGCACCAGCATTGATACTGTTCCAAATGCGCCTGATTATGATGCCCCCCGACAAATCCGGCGTTTGATATAACATAGAGCTTGAATTCGCATTTGTTATTTTTGCAAAATTGTTCCGTCTCTTTCAGGAAACGTATAAAATGAGCCGGAATACTGTCTACATACAAGGGAACCGTTATTACAANAGCGTCGGTATTTTGGAGGTTATCAAATATTTCCCGGTAATCTTTGGATATGCCAAGACTTATTGTCGTAACCTTGTGGGGAAAAAGCATAAAACGTAAAACTTTTGCTAAGAACGCAGAAGCTCCGCCTGTCTTCTTAGGACTGCCATTGATAATCAGTATATTCATTTTAATACCTGTCCTATTTCATTAACATTATTTATCATATGAAGAATAACTTTTTTAAAACCCATAGTGCTGCGGTTTGCCTCTACCATTCTTTCAGCGGCTTTTGCCTCTGTCTCAAGAAAATTACCGTATAAAATCACCGTTAGTTGTTTCCGGTTAACTCTATATCTCTTTATATGTCTTATTTTCCATGAACGGTATGTAAAAAACGGTGTGCTTGCGGGAACGCTGCGGTCAAGCGCTTTCTTTACCTGCTCGCTGTATCCGCCGTAACAATTTTGGCTGATTATAACCGTTTCTTCGCTGTTCCACAATTCGGAGTTTTGCAAATAATCATTCGTTTTACACATACCGGGAGTTTTAAACCAGCAATCAAAACAACCTACACACGGAGCGGAAGCAGCGCTTGCGTTAATTACTTTAAATCCGCTTTTATTTACTCCCAGTTGAGAGAAATCTTCTTCGTTTAAGTCATGAACCAGTATTTTCAAAATATTCCATCCTAAATTACTATAGTATTGTTATTTGTTTTTAGAACAGAATTCGTACTAACACGCCTGAATTTAATACTAAGATACAGGATTGTTTTCTTTTTCTTTGAGTTTTTGTAATAATTTATTTATTTCTTTTATATCTCTGTGAACTCTGACAATATCCAATAAATAGAATAATATATAGACCGCAAGTACAATGACAAGAGGAACCCATATAGGTATAGTGGAATACCAATTAAATAATGCGCCGGATAAAACGATAACAGTCATCATAAAACCGATATCAAGCAGGAATTCGAAAATCGCAAAACGAAACTCTATTTTATGAGTCAGAAAGAGACCTATAGTAATCACTAAATTTGCTCCTATAATCTCCAGAATAGTACCGGCCTTAATAAATTTATTTCCTTTGTTTATGGCAAAAACCGCTAAAAGAAACAATACCGCGCCGGTACTGGCAAATACATATAAAATAATTTTCTTTAAGTTATCATTTTTCATCAAGATTCTCCTGTAATATTTTTTTTATATCATAAAGATATTTTCTGGTAATAAAAACCCGTTTCCCGTTTTTCAATATCGCTTCCATGCGCCTGTTGGATAACGGAATTATTTTTTCAAGCTTGTTTATATTTATGAGGCAATATTTGCTGATTTGAACAAAGCCCAATCCCGCTAATTTTTCGCTGATTTGGTACAATCGGTATTTGGTTCTGTAATATTCATTTTCACTGTAAATTACCGATATTTTGTCTTCACTTTCAATATAATAAATATCCGGCACGTTTATCTGCTTTACGCTGTCTTCCGCGTAACCTTCTATTTTAATACTGAGTGAATTGATGAATGAGATAAGTCTTTCAACGGTTTTATTTTTTTCCGGGTATATTATTGATACTTCAATATCCCTATGAGTCTTTCTTTGTTCAAGGTTTAGGAGCATAATCTATATTATACAACAAAACGGCTTTCCCTGTAATTTATCATAGATTTTAAGAGATAATATTCGGTATTGTGTAATCCGTCCCAAGCTTATATACTATAAAAAGACTTAATATAGGCAAGAGGTATACGATGAGCGCTAATGAAAAAAAATCAATGCGCATTGGCTTACTGATAAAATTATCAAGTATATCCATAGCTTTCGTGCTTTTGGCGATTTCTATTTTTTCATTTATCAGTATTAGTTCCGTGCAGACATCGAGTCTTGAAACCGCTGTTCTTATGGGGAAAGAGAAACTCTCAGGCGATATGGTTCATTTTTCGCACAGAGTTGCGCTTGAATACGGAAAATTGAGTCTTAAAGA
>WRGH01000136.1 GCA_009787285.1 Brevinematales bacterium | reverse complement strand
CTTAACGGCACATTTGCTGTTGCGCGGCGGACTGCTTCCGTTAAAACTTCGGGAATATAATTTAAATAAGGAAACGCTGTTCCTGCATTTAGATAAAATTGAAGCATTCCCGTATCCTGACAACAGGGGCGTTTTAGCTCGCGCGCCATTCTAAGGTTTTCAAAATAGCTGCTGTAAATTTCTTTTTGAAGCCGGCTTTCTTCCGCTTTCTGCATTTCTTCAAGGCGCGCCATTACGTCATCGCTTAGGCGGACTGCCGCAAGTCCAATAAATTTTTCGATAATACTGATAAATTTTTCTTTTAATTCTGCGCTGCCGCCGGCAGCGTTTGTCTCATTTAGCATTTGCAGTTTGAAGTTTCATTCGCAGGGTTTTAATCTGCCGCTGCACTTCTTTTGGCGCGGGNCCGCCGGGGAGTTCCCTTGCTTTTACGCAGGCTGCGGGGGTTATCGCTTTATAAATATCTTCTTCAAATAGTACGGAACGTTTTTTTAATTCGCCGATTGTTCTGTTTATGATATGTTTCTGCCCTGCTTTAATACAGTCGCGNACAATAAGGGCGGCTGTTTCATGCGCCGAGCGGAAGGGAAGTCCCTTGCGGACAAGGTATTCCGCCGTGTCTGTCGCTTCAAGGAACCCCCCAAGACAGGCGGCTTTCATTCTCTTAAGGTTAAAATTAGCGCTTTTCATCATACCGGAAAACATTCGTAAGCAAATTGAAAGAGTTTTGATACTGTCAAAAAGGCTTTCCTTGTCTTCCTGCAAATCCTTGTTATACGAATAAGGCAGCCCTTTTAACATTGTAAAAAGAGNTACAAGATTGCCAACGGCCCTTCCCGATTTGCCGCGAATTAGTTCCGCAAAATCAGGATTTTTTTTCTGGGGCATTATCGAAGAACCCGTGCTCCATGATTCCGAAAGCTCGATAAATTTAAATTCCTCGCTTGCCCAAAGGACCACATCTTCGCANAAACGGGAAAGATGAACCATTGTAATGGCGCAGGCGCTTGATAATTCCAAAACAAAATCCCTGTCCGCTATAGCGTCCATTGAGTTAAGGGACGGGCGCTTAAAGTCTAAAGCAACGGAAACTGCCCTGCGATCAAGCGGCAGGGNGGAACCGGCAAGAGCGCCGCTTCCAAGCGGACATTCATCCAGCCTTAAAAGAGCGTCGTTAAAACGGGAATGATCCCTTTCAAGAGCGGCGCACCATGCCGTTATGTGAAACCCAAGCGTTACAGGCTGAGCCCTTTGAAGGTGAGTATAGCCGGGCATTAAACTTGTTATGTGCAACTGTGCAATGTCAAGCATAGTGTTGATTGATGCTGACAGTTCTTTCAGTAATTTNGGGATAGTGCGCTTCAGATAAAGGCGAAAATCCACCGCTACCTGATCATTGCGGCTGCGTCCCGCATGAACCATTTTTCCCGTATTGCCAAGCCGCTTTGTAAGAACAGTCTCTAAAAATGAGTGAATATCCTCTGCTTGAGTATCTATCGTCAGTTTGCCGGATTTAATTTCGCCTGCAATTAATTCAAGTTCTCTGCTGATTTTTGCCGCGCTGTCCCTTGAAATTATTCCCTGTTTCCCGAGCATGGCAACGTGCGCCTTACTCCCCCTAATGTCGTCAAAAACAAGACGCTTGTCAACATTTATAGACGCCTGAAACGCAAAAGCTTCGGCTTGCGGCCTTTCAGCTAACCTGCCTGCCCACAGCGGCTTTGTACCGGAGTGTACGACGGACTTTTTTGTACCCGCCCTTGTTTTTTCCGCAGCTTTACTTTTCACTTTTTTCCGGAAGTATTGGCTTTACCNGAAGACGTTTTTTTTCTGCCGGAAGCTGAAGCCGCTGGCGTAATCTTGCCGCCTTTTTTTCCATGTTCCATGAGAGAGCGAACCAGAACCGGAAGTCCGTAAAGTCTGATAAAGCCTTTTGCGTCCGCATGGTTAAATAGCTCGCCTGTTGTAAAACTTGCAAGGCTGGTATTGTAAAGCGAATTGGGAGAAGTAACGCCTGCGGAGCTTATCGAACCCTTGTAAAGTTTAATCTTTACCTTGCCGCTGACTGTCTCCTGCGTGGAGTTTACAAATGCGGACAGCGCTTCGCGTAACGGAGTAAACCAAAGTCCGCCGTAAATAAGCTCGCCCATTTTAAGTGATGCCTGCTGTTTGAAAGAATAGGTTTGCCTGTCGAGGCAAATGTGCTCAAGCTCATGGTGAGCATAGTAAAGGATGCTTCCGCCTGGAGTTTCATAAACACCGCGGCTTTTCATTCCGACCACGCGGTTTTCAACAAGATCAACAATGCCGATGCCGTTTGCGCCGCCGATTTTATTAAGCTGATTTATAAGCGCAACGCCTTCCATTTTTTTACCGTTAAGCGCAACAGGAATGCCTTTTTCAAATTCAATTTCTACATATTCAGCCTTGTTCGGCGCTTTTTCAGGGGTAACGGTCATGGAAAGCATTTTCTTGAACAAAGGCTCCGNTGCAGGATTTTCCAGCTCAAGCCCTTCGTGGGAAATATGCCAAAGGTTATCGTCCGTACTGTAAGAATTGCTTTTCTTTACAGGGACAGGTATTTTTCTTCTTTTTAAATATCTCATTTCATCTTCACGGCTTTTCAGCTTCCATGTCCGCCATGGCGCGATAATTTCAATATCAGGCGCAAGAGCCATTATTCCAAGGTCAAACCGAACCTGATCGTTACCTTTTCCGGTCGCTCCGTGCGCAATAGCCGCTGCTTTTTCCTTGCGGGCATATTCGACAAGCACTTTGGCAATAAGCGGCCGCGCGGTAGAAGTCCCCAAAAGATATTTATCCTCATATATTGCTCCGGCTTTCAGCGCAGGCCAGATATATTCTTCAACATATTCTTTTTTAACATCCGCAATATAACATGCCGATGCTCCTGTAGCCAAAGCGCGTTTTTGTATCGCTTTCCAGTCAGCAGCCTGCCCTACATCGACGCATACCGCTATTACCTCACATTCATGGTTTTCAATAAGCCAGGGAATAATCACTGTGGTATCAAGTCCTCCTGAATAAGCGAGGATAATTTTCTTTTTCATTAAAAGAACTCCTTAAGAATAATATTACGAACAGCGCAATACTTGTTAACCGATTTTACGGTTTCTATATTATCTATGAATATACATTTTTGGACAAGGTATTTAAAGTGAAAACCTGCCGATAATAAGTTGAAAAACAATTATATGAAAAAACCGGAAAAAGCCGTCAAAAAGACAGTAACAATGAAGAAAACTACTTCAAGAACAGGTAAAAAATCGGCGAATTCTGCGGCGGCAGGCAAGAGACAAAAAAAAACTGTCTCTGACGCTCTGCGGGCATTTATGCTGGCAGGTATTCTTGTTATTTTATCGATTATTATTTCATCTGCAGTTATTATGATTCATTCTATAGAAAAAAGCGGTACTCAAGATATTTCGGAAGGCGTTGAATTTCTTCCGCCGATAATAACAGAATCTGAAATTACAAAAACTATTCCCCCAGTATCCTCTGAAACAAAAACTGTTCCTTCAAGTACAAAGCCTCAAACTACAGTTACCAAAACTCCGGCTGCGGTTACTTCTTCAGGCGCATCGTCGGGTACATCAAACAAGAACACCGGCATGATTGAAAAACCTGCCGTAAATTTGGGAACGCTTGCCTTTGTTATTGACGATGCGGGCAACAACCTGCAAGAACTTGAACCATTCCTGAAAATGCCCGCAGCGTTAACTATTGCCGTTTTACCCGGACTTCCTCATTCGGCGGAAGCCGCAAGGCGGATAAGGGCTGCCGGAAAAGAGGTTATTTTACACCAGCCGATGGAAGCGATTGGCGGACAAAATCCAGGCCCTTCGGCTATATATTCCGGCATGAGCGCAAATGAAATAAAAGCGATACTTGCCAAAAATATTGCGGAAGTAGGTCCAGTAGCCGGTATCAATAACCACCAGGGTTCCAAAGTTACAATGGACAGGGAAATGATGGAAACCATACTGCGTTTTTGCGTTGAAAGGGGCATTTATTTTCTGGATTCCAGAACGACTTCGGAAACAGTTGTTCCCGAAGCCGCGCGGCAGATTGGAATGAAAATCGCCGAAAGGGACACTTTTATTGACAACGAGCAGGATAAAGCGTCAATGTTACGTTACATTACAGGCGGGCTTGAACGGGCGCAGAAGAACGGCAGTTCGATAATGATTGGCCATACATGGTCGCCCCAGCTTGCNCCTCTGCTTGCCGAACAATTACCGCTCTTTGTAAAGCAGGGTTATACTGTCAGGACTGCATCGGATATAATCAAGTTAAAATGAAAGTTCTCGGAATTGAAACCTCATGCGATGAATGTTCCGCCGCCGTTGTGGAAGACGGAGAAAAAATACTTTCCAATGTAATCGCAACTCAAATTCCTTTTCATGCTCCTTGGAACGGCGTAGTTCCGGAAATTGCAAGCCGCAAGCATACCGAATGGATTTACGCAGTTGCAAAAGAAGCGCTTGAAAAGGCGGAACTTGACGTAAAAGATATTGACGCTGTCGCCGTAACAAACCGTCCCGGCTTGTCAGGCTCGCTTTTGGTCGGACTTTCTTTTGCAAAGGCTTTCGCATGGGCGCTTAACATACCTTTTATCGCGGTTGATCACATGCTTGCCCATCTTTATGCCCCGCGCCTTGTGCCGGACAACAAACCTGAATACCCTTTTTTAGGACTCCTTGTATCAGGCGGACATACAATCATCTGCCGCGCGGATAATTTTGACGATATAACGGTGTTGGGAACTACAATTGACGACGCCGCAGGCGAAGCGTTTGACAAGGTTGCGAAATTTTACAACTT
>WRGH01000135.1 GCA_009787285.1 Brevinematales bacterium | reverse complement strand
TAATTGAAATTCGCACAGACTTAGTAAAGAAGCACGAGGTCTCTTATTGCAGAATAAGCATAAAAGATTCCGGCAAGGGTATAGATAAACAGAACAACTATCTTGTTTTTACTCCCTATTTTACAACAAAAGAAACAGGTACGGGACTTGGACTTCCGATTGTTGAACGAATTGTAAACGATCACGGCGGCGCAATCTGGTTTAATTCGGCGGAAGGCATGGGAACGACATTTTATATCGACTTGCCTGCGGAAGAAATTTAAATGTCAACCATCCTTATCATTGATGATGAACCCGGCATAAGACATACTCTTGCTTCCATTCTTGAAGATGAAAAATACAAAGTTTTTACTGCGGAAGATGCGGTTTCCGGGCTGGAAATTCTCAACAACGAAATAATCGATCTTGTTTTCCTTGACGTATTATTGCCGAAACTCGGCGGCATTGAAGCTCTGGAAAAAATNAAAAAAGAATGGCAGATGATAGAAATTGTGATGATCTCNGGTCATGCAAATATTGATATGGCAGTCCGCGCAGTCAAACTGGGGGCTTTTGATTTTCTGGAAAAGCCGCTTTCCCTCGACAAAATTCTTACAATCTGCAGAAATGCGCTCGCAATACGAAAACTGAAAAAAGAAAATAAAAATTTAAAAAGAATAAGCGGCATTAACAGCGAAGAAATAATAGGGACAAGCGATGTTGTAAAAAATATCCGCGAAATAATAAATCAATCTGCGGAAAGCGACGCCCGTATTTTAATTACCGGAGAAAACGGCACAGGAAAGGAAATTATTGCAAGGGCAATTCACCTTGCATCTAACCGGTCGGAAAATCCGTTTATCGACGTAAATTGCGCCGCCATACCGGAAACATTGATAGAAAGCGAGCTTTTCGGGCACGAAAAGGGCGCTTTTACAGACGCTGTGTCACGGCGCAAGGGACGCTTTGAATTGGCTCACGGCGGGACTCTGTTTCTTGATGAAATCGGCGATATGAGTCTTTCCGCGCAGTCAAAAGTTTTNCGCGTTATTCAGGAACAGAAAATTGAACGTATAGGCGGAGAAAAAACCATAGAAACAGACGTGCGCATTATAGCGGCGACAAATCAGGATTTGGAAAAAGCCTGTAATGANGGCAGGTTCAGGCAGGACCTTTTTTTCAGGCTGAACGTTATTCCCATTCATGTTCAGCCATTAAGGGAACGTCTTGAAGACATTCCCATTCTGCTCATGCATTTTTTGAAGGTTTTAAACAGNGAAATTACGCTGGAAGCGAGCGCTTTGGATATACTTGCCGCCCATGACTGGCCGGGAAATGTGCGGGAGTTAAAAAATCTGGCGGAACGTATTTCGGTAATGCACAGCGCAGACGTAATTACCGGCGCTGAAATTCAAAAATTAATGGATAAAAAGATAAAAAACCATCAAAATACGGGAAATATACTGTCTGAAGGTATTTTTGAACTGAATTTTAACGACGCAAAAGAAAGCTTCGAAAAATGTTATTTGGAATTCCAATTATTAAAAAACAATGGTATAATATCAAGAACAGCGGAGGCCATCGGAATTTATCCGAGCAACCTTCATACAAAATTAAGAAAACATAATATTACAACGGCGCAGCATATTAGATAATAACAGCGTTTGCAATAGTTTGCGCTTTATTTGAAAGAGAGCGTTAAGGAAGAACTATGAAAGGATTAACAGAACGTCAGAATGAAATCCTATCATTTATCACCAAATACCTGAAGGATCATTCATTTCCGCCGTCAATAAGGGAGATAGCGGAGAATTATAACATTTCTGTCAAGGGAGCGCATGATCATATAACAGCTCTGAGAAAAAAAGGCTTTTTAAAGCATGCCGACAAACGTCCTAGAACTATGGGGCTGACCCGTTCATTACACGAGGAATCTTCCGAATTAATTGAAATNCCGATTCTTGGAAGCGTCGCCGCAGGTGTGCCTGTTTTGGCGGAAGAAAATTATGACGGAAACATTATACTGCACCATTCCCAGCTTAAGAAAAACAGAAAATATTTTGCCCTGAAAGTAAAAGGCGATTCTATGTCTGGCGCCGGAATACTTGAAGGCGACATGGCTATAATCGAAGAACAGAATACGGTACGTAACGGTGAAATTGCAGTTGCTGTGATAGATGAAGCTGTAACATTAAAGCGTTTTTACAGGGAATGCTCAAGAATTAGGTTACAGGCGGAAAACCCCGCATATAAACCCATATACAGTCAGGATGTAAAGATTCTCGGCCGTTTATCTGGAATAATCCGCAATTATTAAAAATGAGCGCCTATATTTTTTTAGGTCCGGAATTGGGAAAAAAACAAGATGCCGTTGACGCTGTAAGAAAAAAATATCCGGGCTCGGAAGAATCAATTTTTTATGCCGGAGAAACTCCCGTAAGTACAATAACAGACACGCTTCAAAATATAAGCCTTTTTGCCGAATCACGCATTGTCATCGTAAAGAATGCGGAATTAATTAAAAAAAATGACGACGTGGAGCATCTTGTATCCTGCATAAGAAATCCGGAAAAATCTACAATATTAATTCTGTTATCTGACGAGATAAAACTTGCGGCAGGTCTTGATGATGCGGTGCCTAAAGCAAACAAACAGGTTTTTTATGAATTGTTTGAAAGAGAAAAGTCCGAATGGGTACGGCAATTTTTCATGCGTGAAGGATTTAACATTGACAATGACAGCATTGCCGCAATTCTGGAACTGGTGGAAAATAACACGGCTTCCTTAAAAAGCGAATGTTCCCGCCTTATCGGCTTTCTGCCAAAGGACATGCCGGTAAATTCCGAAGATATAGAAAAATGGCTTTCACACAACAGGGAAGAATCCGCGTTTACGCTTTTTTCGCGCATAGCATGCGGCGATCTTTCCAAAGCGCTGGAATCGGTGTCGGTAATGTTAGCTGCAAAAGAAAGCGCGCAGAGTATTCTTGCGGGGCTTGCCTGGTGTTTCAGAAAACTCGGCGATTATCTCTCATTGCTTGAAACACACGGAGAAGCAAATAATTTTGAGTTAAAAAAAATAGGGCTTTCTTCGCCGAAAGCAAGGGATGATTACGCCGCCGCAGGACGGCGTTACAGCGTTGAAGATGCTGAAACTTGTCTTGCCCTTACGGCAGAATATGATATACTGCTTCGTTCTCCTGCTGCGGTTATGGAAAATCTTTTAATGGAAAGATATATTCTTACTATAATTAAAAAACCGGAAAGGATTTTCAGGAATTCTCAAGGTGTTTAAGATAGTCGTCAATAACTTTTACGGCCTCGTCAAAATCACTGTGCAGAAATAAACCGGAAAGGATACTAAACTGATCTTCTACGGAATGCGGCCATGTTTTTTGCTTTAATTCCGCAAGTGTTTCTTTGGCGGTTTTTTTATCGTACAATTCGCAGGCTGATTTAACAGCCAGTAACTTTTCTTTCAGGAACAGTTTNTTATCGTCTTCAATTGTTTTATCATTAGCATTGTTCAAGGCTTCTTCTTTTGCTTCAAACTTTTCAACTACGGCATATAATTGTTCCAAAAATACCGGAAGCTCTGATAAAATCAGTCCGGTATTTTGTTCACGTCCGGCCTGCTCAAGTTTTGCAGCTTCGCCTGAAAGATCTGTTTCGCCTATATTTGCGAGGCTGCTTTTCATTGAATGCGTATTAATGATAAATGCCGAAATATCATCATTTCCGCGAAATTTGTTTAAAAACAGGGCTTCCAGCGTTGTTATGGCTTTTTTCGCATCATTTAAAAAGAATTTTCCAAGCTNCGAATCTACCGACTTGCTGCTACGCACGCCCGGTAATTTTTTATATCTTTGTTTTCTTGCCGCTTCTACGACATCGTACGGATATTTATCGCGTATCAGTTTATTCAACACCATATTTAACTGGCGCATATCAATCGGTTTGGAAATAAAATCATCAAAACCGTTTTCTATAAACTTCTCCGCCTGTCCGGCAATAATGTTAGCTGTAAGTACAACAATTGGTTTTGTATAACCAAAACCGCGTATAAGTTTAGTTGCTTCTATGCCGTCCATTTTGGGCATCATATGATCCATAAAAATTATGTCATAGGAAGAGCCGTCCCTGATCTTGTCTACCGCTTCAAATCCGCTTGTTACCGTATCTATTGTCAAGCCATAAGGCGACATAAGTCCCTTTGCAACATACAGGTTTGACTCTACATCATCTACAATCAGAACGCTTCCGTACGGCATGTATTCTCTTTTGATCTGAATATTCCTGATCTTCATTGTGCTGTCAAAATTAAGCCGCATAAGGTTATCTGCAAGTTCTTTGCCAAGCACCGATGTGCCTACACATNCCTGNGGAAGAGTAACTGTAAATGTCGAGCCCATGCCCGGCGTACTTTCAATGGAAATGGAACCGTTCATTATCTTTATTAAATTATACGTTATATTCATTCCAAGTCCCGCGCCTTCNGTTTTACGGTTTGATTCCGTATTAAAGCGCGAATATTCAGTCCCCAGTAAATTTATCTGTTCGGCTGTCATTCCCTGTCCGGTATCGCTTACAATAAAAACAAGCGTTCTGTCTGAATTTTCTTGCATACTTGGTTCGGTGTAAACTGATAAAGTAACCGATCCTTCATCAGTATATTTAAAAGCATTGGAAAGAAGATTATTNAGTATTTGTTTGATGCGAAGTTCGTCGCCGATTAGAAGCAGCGGAANGTTTTCATTAATATCAAGAATAAATTCAATAGGTTTACTTTCGAACCGTATTATATTNAACTGGACTGTATCATAAATCAAACTGGCAATGTCATATTGGGCGGGAATTAATATTAATTTGCCCGCTTCTATTTTGGATAGATCGAGTATGTCGTTGAT
>WRGH01000134.1 GCA_009787285.1 Brevinematales bacterium | reverse complement strand
GCCTGTTGCCTAGATCACGCGCAAAAAATGCTTTCAGCATTTTTTGCGTTGGAGTTTGCAGTTTTACAATGGCGGATTTTTCGCTCACAAAGATAATATTACCAAAACATAGCGATAATTGCAACAGCTTTTAATCTTCCCAGTATTAATCAAATATTTCTTATAGGCGGCGAGGGAAAGTCATTGCGGTGACGTTTGGCGCGTAAAATAGAATAAAACTAACAATATTGAATAATACACTAAATAGCGAGCAAACCCATCATAGTAAATCAAAGGCTGCGACACGAATCACCGCAAGGGCTTTCCCCCACCGCCGTAAGAGATATATTTGAGTAAAAGCCGCGACACGAATCGCCGCAGGGGCTTTGCGCCCCACGCCGTAAGAGAGAGATGAATGAAAAACTTCACCTTGACAATCCCGTATATAACAAATAAATTAAAATCATACAATTTTAAGGAGTAAATATATGAAAAAAGTCGGTATTATCGTAATTGCCATTGTTTTATTAGCGGCGTTTGGCGGATGTTCAAAAAATCAGCAGTCGAATAAAGCGGCGACGGAAACATTTGAACTTGCCCTTGTAACGGATATAGGCACAATTGACGACAAATCTTTCAATCAGGGGTCATGGGAAGGGTTGGTACAATATGCCAAAGAGAAAAATATTACCCACAAATACTATCAGCCTGCGGAGCAGAGCGATGACGCTTATCTTACAACCATAGACCTGGCTGTAAGAGGCGGAGCAAAAGTAATTGTAACACCGGGTTTCCTTTTTGAAGTTCCCATTTATACAGCGCAGGATCGTTATCCCAAAGTTAATTTTATTCTGGTAGACGGAACTCCCCATTCGGCGGATTATTCAAACTTTAAGACGAATAGCAATGTTGTCGGCGTTCTATATGCCGAGGATCAGGCGGGTTTCCTTGCCGGATACGCCGCTGTTAAGGACGGTAACAGAAAGCTTGGATTTATGGGCGGCATGGCTGTTCCGGCGGTTGTCCGTTTCGGATATGGTTTTGTTCAGGGAGCCGAATATGCGGCGCAGGAACTTGGGCTTGCATCCGGCGCAATTACAATTAACTACCATTATACAGGCGGTTTTTCAGCCACGCCGGAAGCCCAAACAATGGCGGCTTCATGGTACAACAGCGGGGTTGATATAATCTTCGCATGCGGAGGCGCGGTCGGAAACTCAGTCATGGCTGCCGCTGAACAGACAGGAAAAAAAGTAATCGGTGTAGACGTGGATCAGGCAGGCGAATCCTATACTGTTATCACTTCCGCAATGAAGGGGCTTCAGGCTTCCGTTTATTACTGTCTTGTTGATTTTTACGCNGGTAAATTCCCCGGCGGACAGACACTTGTCTTTTCCGCAACTAATAACGGCGTAGGTCTTCCGATGACATCTTCAAAATTCCAAAGCTTTAACAAAGCCGATTATGACGCAATCTTTAANAAACTGGCGGACGGCGTAATTCCAAGAATGGAAAATCTTGATAACGACGGAAGTCCAAAAGTAGTGCCTGTCAGGATTTCAAAAGTTACAGAAGTCAAATAAGCCGCATGGGTTACCTTATTGAAATGAACGGGATTACAAAAGTATTTCCCGGCATTGTAGCTAATGACAATATTACGCTTCAGTTCAAAAAAGGTGAAATCCATGCCCTATTAGGTGAAAACGGAGCGGGAAAATCTACCCTTATGAGTATCCTTTTCGGTCTTTATCAGGCCGAAAAGGGTATCATTAAAAAGAACGGTAAAATAGTTCAAATTAAAGGACCGAATGACGCGGCAAAAATGGGTATCGGGATGGTTCATCAGCATTTTAAACTGGTGCATAATTTTACCGTTCTTGAAAACATTATCCTTGGCGCTGAAACCGTAAAGTACGGCGTTTTAANATTTGAAAATGCGCGCAAGCAGGTGATGGAATTATCACGCCGTTACAAACTGAATATTGATCCTGATGCCCTTGTCTCCGATATTACAATCGGTATGCAGCAAAGAGTCGAAATCCTGAAAATGCTCTACCGCGAAAACGAAATTTTAATTTTTGACGAACCTACAGCGGTGCTTACCCCTCAGGAAATTGAAGAATTAATGAACATAATGAAAAGTCTGGTTGCGGAAGGCAAGTCGATTTTATTTATTACGCATAAACTGGATGAAATTAAAGCTGTCGCAGATCGCTGTACGGTACTGCGCAAGGGCAAGTGTATCGGGACAGTGGATGTTGCGCCGGTTTCNAAAGAAGAACTGTCTGAAATGATGGTCGGGCGCAAGGTGAGTCTTTCCGTGGAAAAGACTGAACAACAACCCGGCGAAACTGTTTTAANAACGGAAAACCTTACCGTAAAAAGCAAAATGCACGGAAAAGCTCTTGTAAACGATGCAAGTTTTGAAGTCCGTTCCGGTGAAATTGTCTGTATTGCGGGAATTGACGGGAACGGCCAGCAGGAGCTTGTTTATGCAATTACCGGAATGTTACAGCCGGACTCCGGACGCGTTTTTCTTGAAGGAAAAGAAATTACACATAACGGTATACGTTCAAGAGGCATATCGCATATCCCCGAAGACAGGCATAAACACGGCCTTGTGCTGGACTACAATCTTGCATATAACCTTATTCTGCAGGATTATTTTTCACCGCGCTTTCAGAAAAACGGTTTTTTAGATTTTGATGAAATATATAAAAATGCGGATGAATTAATAGAAAAATTTGATATACGCTCAGGTCAGGGCGCGCATACTATTGTCCGCAGTATGTCAGGCGGCAACCAGCAAAAGGCGATTATTGCGCGGGAAATATTGAGGGATTCCCGTCTTCTTGTCGCAGTTCAGCCGACAAGAGGACTTGATGTCGGCGCATGCGAATATATTCACAATCAGCTTGTTGCGGAACGTACAAAAGGAAAGGCGGTACTCTTGGTTTCCCTTGAGCTTGACGAAGTAATGGATGTCAGCGACAGGATTCTTGTTATTTTTGAAGGAAAGATAGTAGCCGATGTAAATCCAAAAGATGTAGGTTATAAAGAACTTGGACTTTACATGGCAGGTTCTTTATATGCGAAATTAAGAAGAAAAAGCGCATGAATGTAAAACTTTCAAATTCTGTTATTAATGCGCTTTCATCCGTTACGGCGATTTTTACAGGTCTTCTGGCAGGTTTAATCATTTTACTTTTAACTAACGCTTCTCAGGCGCTGCTGGGTTTTGGGGCGATTCTTTCCGGCGGCTTTTCATCCATGAAGGAGTTTGGGCAGGTTCTATATTTTGCGACTCCGATTATCATGACGGGACTTTCTGTCGGTTTTGCGGGCAGAACGGGGCTTTTTAACATTGGAGCTTCAGGCCAGTTCCTTATCGGCGCATATGCGGCAGTCCTTACCGGTGTAAAATGCGATTTTCTTCCCGGTCATCTTCAATGGATCGCCGCCTTGCTGGCGGCTATGCTGGCAGGCGCTCTTTGGGGCGCAATCCCCGGTTTGTTTAAAGCGCTTTTCAACGTAAACGAAGTTATCTCCTGTATAATGACAAACTATATCGGAACTTATTTAGTTAATTTTTTAATTACAAAAACAATTTTTGATTCTCTTAGGAACCAGACAATGCGCATATCTGCGGCTGCGAATCTTCCGAAGATGGGAATGGATAAAGTTTTCAGGGAGGGCTTCATTACATCAAGCGCAAACTCAGGTTTTTTTATTGCGATTTTGTTTGCGGTATTGATATACATTATTCTTGAAAAAACTTCTTTTGGTTATGAACTTAAGGCGTGCGGCTTTAACCGTGAAGCCGCGCGTTATGCCGGTATCAACGAAAAACGCAGTATTATTGTTTCTATGATTATTGCGGGCGCAATGGCNGGAATTGGCGGGGCGCTGCTGTTTCTTGCAGGTTCAGGCAAGGGAATTACAGTTGTGGATACGTTAGCGCAGGAAGGCTTTCTCGGCATTCCCGTCGCCCTGTTGGGTCTTAACAATCCGATAGGGATAATTTTTTCCGGTTTGTTGATCGCCTACCTTAATGTTGGCGGATTTAATATGCAGCTTTACCATTTTGCGCCGCAGGTAATAGAAATTATTATCGGTGTAATTATTTATTTCAGCGCTTTTGCCCTTCTTGTAAGTAAATTCATAAAGTCGGTAAGAAAACGCATGAGGTCAAAATGAGTATATTGTTTTTCCTTGTCCAGCAAACAATGTTCTTTTCAATTCCTCTTTTGATAGTAGCTCTTGGCGGAATGTTCTCCGAACGTTCCGGCATAATAAATATTGCGCTGGAAGGGATTATGATCATCGGCGCATTTTCCGGCATTTTGTTTATCAACATGATACAAAAATTTATTCCCGGGCAGCCGGTTTTATTGATAGCTGTGTTAATCTCCGCATTTTCGGGAACAGCGGTTTCCCTCCTTCACGCCTATGCTTCAATTAACCTTAACGCCGATCAGATAATCAGCGGAACGGCGATTAATATGCTGGCTCCGGCAACGGCGATTTACATTGCGAGAACAATCCGCACCGTACAGCAAATTCCGTTTGTTAACCAGTTTCGTATTGATAAAGTCCCGCTGTTAGGCGACATTCCGTTTTTCGGCGGCCTGCTTTTCAAAAGCACGTATATTACTACTTATTTAGGTTTCTTAATTCTGGCGGTTTCCGCCTTTGTTCTTTACAAAACCCGTTTCGGCCTGCGTCTTCGTTCCTGCGGCGAACATCCTCAGGCTTCTGATTCTGCAGGAATAAATGTCTACGCGATGCGCTACGCCGGAGTGATGATTTCAGGCGCGCTTGCGGGAATCGGCGGACTTGTATTTGTTATCCCGACATCCATAGAGTTTAATCCCGAAGTTTCAGGTTACGGCTTTTTGGCAATTGCCGTGTTGATTTTCGGACAGTGGAAGCCGGG
>WRGH01000133.1 GCA_009787285.1 Brevinematales bacterium | reverse complement strand
ATTGTCATATCCATATCATATTATATAAATTCTCACTATGCAATGTAGGATTTTTCAATATTTATAAGTATCTATTTACAATTCTCATAAAACTGTATAAAATACTCACATAGAGTAATAAGGAGGAGTAAAATGGTTTATGATGAAAAATTAAAAAAAGTATGTGACGATTTCTCCTTACTTAGTGAAGATCAGCAAAACTATATTCTTGGTATTCTACAGGCGCTTGCTTTTGCCAATTCATCTTATAATCAATCTGAATCTATAGATTCAGAAACAGCTAGACCTCCAAACAACTCTTGAATGGCCGGAATCCGGCATAGATGATTTTTACATAATTATTGTTTATAATACGAATTTATGGAAAAACCAAATGGAAAAAAGTCAAAACGTCTTTTGAAAATTATATTNATAATTCTTTGTATTTTTCTGGTTATTTCTATTGTATGGATAGTTTTTTCTTTGGTTGGCAGAATTGATGCAGGCGCGGTAATTCCTGAATCTGTGAATGTGCGTGTAAGTGTTCCTAACACATTACATTTTCTGGACGGGNTTCTGGCTCACGAACCTTTAAATGAAATATCCGCCGTACCTGCGCTGGCGCAAATGGCTTCAATACTTAAAGCGTTAAATGAAAGTCCGTTTCTTAAAAATAAGTTTTTGCGTCTTGCTTTGCGGGGAAAACTCGGGTTTGCTCTTTTGCCTTCAGAGCAGGGTAAGATGACGATGGTTGCAGGTTATGATCTTGGTTTTCTTTCTCCGTTGATGCGAATNCTCCCCGCTGTCTCCGGTTTTGTTAATATACCCGGTCTTTATTATGTGCAAGCCGGCAGAAATTCACGTTTTGAATTCCGCGCGAATGATTTGACTCTGTATATAGGACCATACCGTAATTTACTTTTTATTACAAATAATTCAAAACTTTATGAATCCCGCGCTAAAATACAAAGCGCCGATGTACAGGATTTCAATCACATTAATCCTTCCGCGTATGACGCTGCATTTATGATTTCCCGTGAATATATNTGTTCTCTTTTTTCCGGACAAGATCCGAAAATTGCTTCAATTCTTGATAATATTGTCCTTGATTCAATGATCGAGGCAGGACTTTCCATAAGCAGCAGAAAGTTTGATTTTAATTTTTCAGCTAACGTGTCGTCAGATCAAACTATATTCAGCCGTTTTATTGAACAGCGCTCTTATTCTCCCGATATGGCGGACCGTCTTCCGGCTTCGGCGCAATATGCGACGATTCTTTCTGCAGGAACGCTGAATGAGCTTTATCAGGCGGCAGTTGTATTCAGTCCCGATATGGATGATATGGTTAAAAAGGCTGATTCATCAGCGCGTACCATACTTGGACTAACTCTTGATGATCTGCTTTTCTCATGGTCGGGAAAGGAATTTGCCGTATTCGGACTGGAAGGCCGTCCTCATCCGGTTTTTGCAATTCAGGTCTCGGACGAGCGTAAACGGCAGGAAGTTTTTGACAAGGCGTTTAAGTCCATCTTTTTAACTGAAGATGTCAGATTGAATCTGGACGGAACGCGGATTCCCCGCATATCAACGCCCGAATTTTTTCAAGCGCTTCTTCGACGCTGGAATATTTTTCTGCCTTCTCCGTATTATACCGTATACAAGGACTTCATTTTAATAAGCGAGTCTGCGGATACGCTGCTTTCAGCGTTACGTGCAATGCAGACAAATAACGTGCTGCCGCGTACTGCGTCATGGAATGAAATTTCAGGCGGAAAGGACGCGTCAAGTTCTTTTAGTCTTTATTACTCGCTTGATCTGTCCATACCGTTTTTCATGCGTAAAAACACAGCGCTTAGCGGCTTTTTGTCGCTTTACAGGCAGGGACTTGCCCGTATAAGTTTTGACAAGGGCATAATTAATTTTTCTATTTCGCTGGTTCCGGGCTCCGGAAACGGAGTTACGCTTGTAAACGGTTATCCGCTTGATATCGGCGGAAGACCGTCGAATCAAATCTTTGGATCGGGGAAGGGNGCGGACAGCCGGGNATTTTTTACTTCTGATAATACCGCTGTTTCTGTAATTCTTGCGGATAACAGTATTAATGAATTATCCGCTCATAACGCGCATTGGGTTATTCCCGCCGCCGGTATTGAAAAAAAAGACGATGTATATGCATGGGTAATAAGCGACCGCGGACGCGTAACGCTTGTTGACGGCAGTATGGAACCGGTACGGGGATTTCCGGTAATTACGGGGCTCAGGCTTTCCGCTCCTCCAACTGCGTTTGAAGGGAAGTTATACCTTTGCGATGAAGACGGCAGAATACATTTTATTGACGAAAACAAAAATTTAGGCGCTTGGGAAATGTCATTCATTACAGCGCTGCGTTCACCGCCTTCATTCCTGACAGTATCAGGTAAGGGCAGCAATCGCAACGCTGCAGCGAACGTTAGCAGTTATGCGGCGGTTTACCCCAAGAGCTTTTTTGGTGAAATCTGGCTCCTTAACAAGGACGGGAAAGCCTTCCCAAATTGGCCTGTATCTGTGTCTTTAACAAACAATACAGGCGTCGGATTTGGCTCGCCGCTCTTGTTTGCACATAACAACAGCGTATATACGGCTTTTGTATGCCAGAACGGAGAACTTATTGTTTACGATGAAAACGCCGTTCCTGTTTCTCCGTTTCCTCTTTTTTTGGACGGAGTGTTTTATATGCAGCCTGTTTTTGACGGTGAATATATGTGGCTTGTTTCGTCTAACGGAACGTTTTTCAGGATAAGTATTGAAGGTGAACTTCTGTATCAGAATATTCCTGGTTTTTCCGTAATGGAAGAAGGGTATATTACAATATTTGACTGCAACGGCGATAAAATACCTGAGGTTTTTATCACGGGCGAAGGAAATGCGCTGTATGCGTTTACACGTAACTTCCGTTCTCTGGAAGGCTTTCCGCTGCCTGTATGGGGAAGACCGTATTTTATCGAAGCGAAAAATTCGCCTAACGGAAAAAGAGCTGAAGTGATTGGCATGGGAATGGACATGAAGCTTTACCGCTGGCAGTTTAATCAAAATAAGCGTTGAGGTGTTATATGAAAAGCCATTTTTATTTATTTTTAACGGCAGTGTTATTTACCGGATGTGTTTCCATGAAGGGAGATATATTTGTTGACAGTAACAGGGATAAAACGGAAAATAATCTTGCAAAGATTGAATCTGCGATTGTTCCGTTGGAAGCTTCCGCAGGGACAGATGCGAAAAAACGGCAAAGCGATATTCAATCTGCGCGGAAAATGGTCTCTGATACAAGCCGGGAAGCGTCGGCGGACGCTGATTATTCAGCAAGACTTAACGCATGGTCGGGCAGGCTTTCAATTTTGGAAGGCAGGTACAGCGAAGCCCAGCGAATGTACCGTCAGTCAAATGCCGCTTCGCCGGGAAATGTACCTTCAATTATTTTGAACATCCGCCTTGAAGGCGATCCCGCAAAGCGGCTTGAAATTATTGAAAAGGAAATGGTTATAGCATGGCGGCAGGGCGCGGGCATCGGTGAATTGAATATTGAAAGAGGCCGTTCTCTTATGGAAATGGGCCGTTTTTTGGAAGCTGCCGGCGCATTTGATGTTGCGTTTTCATCGGATATAAACCCTGTTTACCGTGAAAGTTACGGCCAAGATCGGAGCCGGGCATGGGAGCTGCGAAACACAAGCGGCGCGGGAGCAGGAACTCTTAATACGCTCGGACGCGAAAGCATCACATGGAATGATTGCATAACAATCGCAAAAAACGAAACTCATCTGCTTCGTTTTATAACAGGCGGCAGAGATATTTCCAATGCTGAACTATTTAACCGTCTTACAGACCGCGCCTTTATACCGTTTAGTCAGGATATNNGCGTNAANGAATGGCCGACTGCAAAGCCGAAAGCAGATGAGGCTGTTACGCGCGCAGGCGCAGCCTGGTTTATCTGGCATTTGTTTGCAGAAGAGCGCGCCGACAAAGGATTGCTTACCCGCTACTCAATGCGTTATGCGACAGGACCGAACCCGCGCAGTCCCATTGCGGATGTTCCTCCTCTTTCCCTGTTCTTTGATTCAATACTCGGCTGTGTAGAAACGGAATTCCTGTCCCTTCCCGACGGGAGGAATTTCAGGCCTTCTCAGTTTATTCGCGGCGCAGAATTGCTTACTATATTGAAGAAAATTGATAAATAGAGCCGTTAAAATTGTTTTGTCCGTAAAATTGACGCTAATCAGCTTTTCGTCTTCTTGAAAGTCAACGGTTCTGCGTTCTTGCTGTCTGGACCTGCGTCTGCGGTAACAGTGTCGCCTTCACGGAAAGCGCCTGCTATGATCAGCTTTGCAAGCGGATTTTCAAGATCGCTCTGAATCGTCCTTTTAAGCGGCCTTGCTCCGAACATGGGATCATAGCCTCTCTCGGCAAGCAGCGTCTTTGCAGCGTCTNTNAGCTTAAGAGTGATCTTCCTCTCAGCGAGCCGTTCTTTGAGCCGTGTTAGCTGAATATCGACAATTTTGCCAATTTCACCTTTCCCGAGACGGTTGAAAATAACCGTTTCGTCTATCCTGTTGAGAAACTCAGGTCTGAAACTTTGTTTTAAAAGTTCCAAAAGCGAGCTGCGTATCGCTTCAGGATTTTTCGCCTCAAGGATCAAATCCGAACCGAGATTGCTCGTCATAATAATAATAACATTCCTGAAATCGACAACACGCCCCTGTCCGTCAGTAAGGCGTCCGTCATCAAGTATCTGTAAAAATACATTGAACACTTCGGGATGAGCTTTTTCAATTTCGTCAAAAAGAATCACGCTGTACGGCCGCCGCCTGACAGCCTCAGTAAGCTGACCTCCCTGTTCATAACCGACATACCCCGGCGGCGCGCCAATCAGGCGGCTTACCGAATGTTTTTCTCCGTACTCGCTCATGTCGATTCGCGT
>WRGH01000132.1 GCA_009787285.1 Brevinematales bacterium | reverse complement strand
GATCTTGTTGTCGCTCTTGAAACAGGACAGATTAAAACCGGTTCAATGAGCCGCACAGACCGTATCTGCAAATACAACCAGCTTATGAGAATTGAAGACGAACTTGAAGGCATCTCGCAGTATGCCGGAAAGAAAGCGTTTTACAGTATTAAGCGTTAAGTTTTACCTGCCAGCCTTGAGGCAAAATTTTCAGGGTATAGAACATCATGGATGGTGTTCTATACCCTGTCGTTTATAATTTGTGAACCATTTTTATCAGGATTTCTTTTGTTTTGAAACTCCCGCGATAACCAATACAAAACACCCACCATACATGAGCCTCCGATAATATTGCCGAGTGTTACCGGGACTAAATTCTTAACAGTAAAGTTAAGCCAATTTAAATCGGCAATCTGGTCAGCAGGAACCTGCGACATTGCGAGCCATTGCGGGTTTTGTTTCGCGAAAATACCCGCTGTGATATAGTACATATTGGCGATTGAGTGTTCAAAGCCCGATGTTATAAAAAGACAGATAATGAAAAATATGGTCAGCGCTTTTCCGGCTGTATCCGCCGTTCCGTAAGAAACCCATACCGCAAGACAGACCAGCCAGTTGCACATAATGCCGAGAAAAAACGCCGAATGGAAAGGCAATGCTGTTTTGTACGAGGCGATTTTAATTGTCATTCCGCCAAGGAGCCCGTTGCTGGAGTTGAATAACCCTGACTTGTACATCATTACGGCGATACACAGGCTGCCCAAAAAATTGCCGATGTATACCAACAGCCAGTTCAGCAGCATTGCCCGAACTCTAACTTTGCGATCCAAGACTGATACGATAATCAGAGAATTTCCGGTAAACAGTTCTCCGCCTGCCAGAACAATCAGCATAAGCCCTGTTCCGAATACCGCTCCCGCTAAAACCTTTCCAAGTCCGTATGTGTCTGCGTTGGCAAGCAGGTTGTATGCTGCCATAGTAGAACCTTCCGAAGCAAAGGCGATATAAACCCCGCCTAGAAATGACAAGATCAACATGGAAAAAATCTTCCGTTGAGTTTTTATAATTCCGGCATTACTTGTATATTCTAAAATTTCCATTTGTACTTTTCCTTGCTATTTAAAATTATGACATTTAGATTATACTCAGGCGCGGACTGTAATTCAACATAGGATATATGCCCCGCGTTGCAATACTTGTGGTACGCTCCTTCTGTTTTTATTTTATCCGGCGCGGTAAGACATTCAGCAAGTCCGATAAATCCAATGCTGAGCGTTCCATGACGGATTGCTAACCGGCAGGGGGAAATAAATCGCAGTTATAGTTTTTGAATCTCTTTTAATACATCCTGTATTGATATTCCCTGCTTACGGGCGATTGCGGCTATATCCTCATATTCGGGTTTTGATTTCTGTACTCCGTATCCGTAAGCGGTTTTTGTTCTAACCGTACCGTATTGGGTTTGAATTTCTTTTTGCTCACGTTGTAGCGTGTAACGGCGGCTTGTGTTCTCTCTCATTCCAAGCGTGGTTGTATGTTTAAAAATAAGCGAAACCATTTTATCTTTTAATTCACTGCGGCACATGCAGGTAAAACTTAAACCCATGCGTCCCTTTTTCATGCAAACAGGAGTTGTGTATACATCAAGCGCGCCTTCCTCAAACAAAAGCTGCTGCGCGAAAGATACAGCTTCCGGCGTCATATCATCTAAATTGCACACAAGCTCGGTAATATCTTCAGCATTATTCGCCGTATTACCGATATAAGCCCGTATGCAATTTGCTTTTTCAAAATCTTTTTTACCCATGCCGTATCCGATTTTGTTAACGGTTATCACAGGCATTACGCGAAATTCTTTTACAAAGTGTTTGAGCAAAGCTGCGCCTGTTGGCGTACAAAGCTCACTCTGTGTTTGATCGCTGTACATGGGAACATTTTGTAAAATATAGGCTGTTGCGGGAACCGGTACCGGCAAAATGCCGTGAGCGCAGCGGACGTGTCCGCTTCCGGTATTAACCGGAGAAGCCAGAATTATATCAGGCGCAAGTTCTTCTATCAGCATACAGACGCCGGTAATATCGGCAATCGCGTCCATTTCTCCGACTTCGTGAAAATGTATTTTGTCCGCCGGAACGCCGTGTGCGCGGCTTTCAGCTTCGGCTATCAGTTTGTAAACTGCAAGAGCGTTCTTTTTTACGGTATCGGAAACGTTTAAATGACCGATTAGGTGTTCAATATCGTGGTAATTGTTATGGCTGTGGCGGTGTTCGTGTTTGCTGTGTGTGTGTTCATGAATATGATCATGCTCATCGTGTGTATGATCGTGGTGGTGATGTTCGTGCGAGTGTTCATCCTCTTCCTTTCCGTTGACCGTTACGGTGATATGCGTTCCGGTTATGCCGCACTTTACGGAAGGCTGAGCGCTTATAAATACATCGGGAATACCGATACTATTTAATTTTTTCAAAAAATCTTGAGGATTATCATGCAATTCAAGCAAGACCGCCATCAGCATATCGCCGGCCGCGCCCATGTTACATTCAAAATAAAGCGTTTTCATTTATTGCTCCTTTTGTGATTTATCATGCTTGCCAGATACCCCGCGCCGAACCCATTGTCAATGTTCACTACGCTTACGCCTGAGGCGCAGGAATTAAGCATTGAGAGAAGCGCAGACAGTCCGTTGAACGAAGCCCCGTAGCCTACGCTTGTCGGAACGCCGATAACGGGACAGTCAACAAGACCGCCTATGACGCTGGTAAGCGCTCCTTCCATTCCCGCTATAGAAATTATTACCTGCGCGTCCATAATTGCCTCAAGTTTTGATAAGAGACGGTGAAGTCCGGCGACTCCTACATCGTACAGGCGGACAACTTCATTGCCAAGAGCTTCGGCTGTAATTGCCGCTTCTTCCGCTACAGGAATATCGCTTGTGCCTCCGGTGGCGACTGCGATTTTTCCAATGCCGTCAGGTTCGGGCATTTTACCGATAATCCCTATTCGCGCCGTTTGATGGTATTGCAATTGGATTTTTTTATTGACAGTTTCTGCCGCTTCCGCCGATAAACGGGTTATCATAATCAAGCGCTGACCTTTATCCAGCATGGCGGCGATAATGCCTGTTATTTGCTCAGGCGATTTACCTTCACTGTATATTACTTCGCTGACGCCCTTGCGCAATTCGCGGTGATGGTCAAGTTTCGCGTAACCCAAATCTTCAAAAGGTTCGGTGCAAAATCTTGACAGCGCTTCTTCGGGTGTAATTGCGCCTTCCCGAATTTTTTTTAGAATAATTAATGTTTCCTGTTTGTTCATAAATTGCAATTCCTTCCTTCAATCGCCTCAAGTCCGCAATTCAGCATTAATTCTTTGTCGTATAATAAGTCCGTCATTCCGTCTGCGGCNATTTGTCCGTTCTTCAATATGATTATGCGGCTGCATACTTTTGCCGCAAAGTTTATATCATGCGTCGCTATTATCTTTGTATGGCTTAATTTTTTTAAGGTGTCAACAAGAGAGCGTTTCGCCTTAGGGTCGAGAAAGGCGGTCGGTTCGTCAAACATTAAAATAGAAGGGTCCATTGCCATGACCGACGCTATTGCCGCCATGCGTTTTTCTCCGCCTGACAATTTTAACGAGGAACGTCCGCTCAAATGGNTTATGTTTAATTGTTTAAGCGTTTCNTCTACCCTTGCTGCAGCTTGCTCTTCCGTCATCCCTAAATTTCGGCAGCCAAAAGCAATGTCGTCATATATAAGCGGCATAAACAACTGGTCGTCGGGGTTTTGAAAAACCAAACCGATTCGCTTTCGGATTTCATTAACTGTTTTTTTGCCGAGTTGTATTTTGTCTACTTCAATTATACCGTTTGACAATTCAAGTATTCCGACTATAGCAAGCAGAAGNGTCGTTTTGCCCGCGCCGTTTTCGCCTATTACTGCGGTATTTTCGCCGTCATTGACGNTCAAATCTATATTTTCAATCGCTTTTGTTTTGTCAGGATATACTACCGTTATGTTTTGAAGTTTCAGCATTATACAAACCTTCCCAAGAATTCGGTTAACATGGCGTTTACATCAACAAAGCGGAATGCCGCGCATAACAGACAGACGGTAAATAAAAAAATAAAATCTTGTAGTACAAGAGTCTCTTTTTTTTGCGGTATATTTTGAAAAGTATATCCTGATGTATAGCCCCGGCACTTCATGGCGTTGTATACGCGCTCGGCGCGGTCGAAACTGCGGATTAATAACTGTCCCGAAAAACTGCCCATATCCTTCATTTCTATTCTTTTTTTGTTTGGGTTTCTTAAAGAATACGCAATACTCATGGAATACGCCTCGTTCAACAATACGCCTATGTAACGGTAGGTAAGTTCAAACATGATTATAAAAATCGCGGGCAGNCGTAAGCGCCGCAGTTCATTGGTTAGATCNGAAAACCGCGTTACCGATATAAGTATTAAAACTGCCATAACGCACAACCAAGTTTTGAACAATATGGAAAAAAAAGAAATAACACCCCAGCTTACGGATAAACCGTATATTACAAACGCCGTGGTTCTGTCGAAAATTACATTGCTTATTCCCGCAAAAANACAAAAAGGCAGAGCGGCAAGAAAACGTTTAAAAAGCATTGAGTANGGCGTTTGTGAGAGCGCCATTAAAAGCGCGGGATAAAAAATATACGGAGTCAGACGNCCCAGAGCGTACTTGTTAAACGAAACAACGGTTACAATAAAAACCGCCGCCGCCAATAATTTAACAAGCGCCTTAAGCCGGTGAATACAGGTACTGCCNGAAGCTAATTGTTCAAGCGCGTATAGTTCCGGTATCTCGAAAAACCCCGGTTGGGTTTTTCGAGATACCTTGGAGAAAATTGCTGTTTTTTTATAGTGTAACAAATTACGCATATGCAATTTTCTCTATAGAAGTAAGTAAACTTCTAAAAACTGAAGTTTTTAGAAGTTCCCATTTGTTTTTCATTTTGTTTCTTTTT
>WRGH01000131.1 GCA_009787285.1 Brevinematales bacterium | reverse complement strand
AATATTTCTGTTGACATAAAAACTCCGACGTATAATAATAAAAACCACAATGAAGTTTAAAATTTCTTAGGCAGTTTATGACGAAACAGGAAGAACCGGAACTTTTGGTTAAAAAATAAATAAACTCGAAGAAAACAGAAGCGCTATGTTCGTAAATTGCTCCGGAAACTGGTAAAAATTCATTGCGGGAGGGGGATTGCCTGGGAATACCGAATTAATAGACGGGTTCATAGGCGAAAACTTAAGGATTTATCCGGCTTGAGCCGGTATGGGCGTAAATCCCGCATTTTTTGGTTTTTGGAGATTTTTATGAAGATTACAAAGATTATTTTGGCTTTCTTTGTGTGTTTTGCTTTTGGAAGCTGTGCTTCAACAAAAGTTGAACGTGATANTGAAGTTAAGGAAAATACTGAAGTTAATGAAGTTAAGGAAATTAAGGAAACTAGTGTAGTTAAAGAAGTTTATGTAGTTAAGGAAGTGATAGTAAATAGTCCTCATAGAATTGAAGTTGACAGCAATTTATTAAAAAATATAAAACAAAAAGAAATAGAATCATTGTTTTTTTATATATCGGCAGATCAAGAGTTCTTAAGGGATAATACGCAGAATTTGTACAGTGTCGGCAGTGATGGAATTTATTATACAAATACGGTGCATGAATCCAGACCCGTAATAATTAAAAATGACGATCAGCTTATATTTGNTCAAAACATTCGTAACTGGGAAAGGGTAGAAGTTAAGCTTAAAAGTAACGAAGATATNAGATTGATTTTTGCAAGAATTAGTAATACTAACAAGTATGAACTTGTCTCCGCAAGAGAAGGTACAACTCAACTTGGTCTGCCTAGTTATGAAAAACAAAGACCTTTGCTTCAAATTATGCATGTTAGCGGACCAAACCCGAATCCTTCTGATATTCCTCAAGGTGAAAATAATACAACGATAAACGACGTTCTGGGTACAGGCAGACTGACTGTAAATGATATAGGCTTTATCGCTGATTTTATATGCAGCCAAAGGAAACCTAATAGAATTCCTTCTATGGCTGCCGGTTCCGGTTTTGATCGTTCTTCGGTTGTGGAAATTATTGAATTTTATTTTAAGGAAGCTGAGCAGGAAGGCATAAATCCCGATCTTGCGATTGCTCAAGTAATGCANAATTTGCAGTACTTTAGCGAAAGTAAAAAGTATAAAGANTTTAGACAAGCGCATAATTACGGAAGGTTAATTATCGCGAAAAACATACGCAATAGTTATTGGGACGGTAAAAGCTTCACCGGCAGAAATATTAGCGAGCGCAGGCGAATTGGAATTAGAGCGCATATTCAATTTCTTAAACGTTCAGCAAGCGGAGCCCTTAACAGTGAGCGTACGCCGATAGTATTGCCGACATGGAATGCTTTAAAAGACGTTGCAGGAACAAGAAAAACATTGGAAGATATATCACGAAGTTGGGGAGGTTTAAAATACGCAAATAACGTCAGAGATAAATATAAAAAGCTATGGGATTATGTTTCAGCGAGAAGGAANGCATAATTATTTCCTTCTGCTCAAATTAACCGNANTTGATTTTTTAAATATTAAGATAANAAAATATTTTCTAATAAATCAGGCTGTCAGGCGTGTAAATTCATAAATAAAGCGTAATGCGTATTGTTGTATTCCGTTAAAGTAATTGTCGATAAACTCCGCAAGTTCCCTGCCGACATAGCGGTAATGCCAGCTTTCCCAGCGATAGCCGGTAACATCTTCATAACCTTCAGGATATGAAAGAGACCAGCCGAAACGTGAAGCATTGGCAAAGAGCCAGATTCCTTCGGGGGTACGGGCAAATGCGTCTGTAATGGAGCCAAAATCGACAACAAGCCCCAACTGATGCTGGCTGTGCCCTGGTCTGGCAGATTCCCTGTCGGCTGCCTGCTGTCCCATTTCTTTTACATTGCGTTCATACACTTGAACCTGATAGTTAAATGAACGNTAGGCGGAAGAAGCGGTAAGTGTAAGTCCCTCGCNTTTTGCGGCGGCAGCCATTTCTTCGAGCGATGTCGCTGCGGCTTTTCGCAGAAATAAGCCTGTTCTGTTAACCCTGTAGGAACCGTTTGTTAATTCTTTCAGGTCTTCAGGTTCATAATCTTCTTTTAGCGAATGTTCNTTGTCAACAAGAACGCGCAGATAAGGATCTGTTTGTAAAATTTCAAAAAGATCAAGAATGAAAGCGGGATTTTCGCCGATAATTCCCATTATTGATGCGGATAAATTTTCCGGTAACTGCGCTGCATGAAGGGCTGAGTACAANAGATTNTTAAAATTCATCTCATTATCACCTGTTTCACCTATTTCAGTAACTTCTATAGCTTGTATGGGCTTAAATTTTGAGCATGAAAATAATAAAAAAATCAAAAGGAATATGTTAAGTAATTTAAAAGAATGCATCAGGCGGTTAAATCACGGTTCCTGGATAAAGAATCGTATTTTTGGGAATGACAATTATTCCGTCAACAATATAATAATGGCCGTAATTGCCGTCTGTGCGTTTAATATCATCTACGCCTATACGACAGCCCTCGCCGACACAGACATTCTTATCAATTATTGCGCCTTTAATGATTGCTCCGCGGCCTATTCCTACATTGGGAATTCTGGATTCGGCATTCTGCGCTTTTTGAGCTTCNGTTTCATAATAGTCTGCGCCCATACATACAACACCGTTAAGGCTGGAACCGGTTTCTATAAGCGTACGGATACCTACTATTGAGTTGGTAATATTTGCATTTGTAATGATACAGCCTTCTGCGGCAATAGATTGATTCATATTGGAAAAGTTCATTTTAGACGGCGGCAGATTGCGCATATGGGTGTAAATTGGCTTTTGCTCGTCATAAAAATCAAAACTAGGCCTTAAAGATGTCAGTTCAAGATTGGTCTCATAGAAATTCTTGATTGTTCCTATATCTTCCCAATAGCCGTCAAAAANATATGCGTTCACNTTTAATTTATTGATTGCGNTGGGAATTATCTCTTTGCCAAAATCTGTTAATTCGTTGGCAAGACAATCTTCCATTGTTTTTGAGTTAAATACATAAATGCCCATGGATGCAAGATAACAGTCATTCTTATTTTTTTCGTTAAGCACTTCCGCCGGAGCTTTAAAGTCAGAAATATCTTTGGCAGGTCCTGGNTTTTCCAAAAATTCGGTAATCTGATTTCTTTTATCTACTTTTAGAATTCCAAGACCGCTGGCGTTTTCACGCGTAACTCCTGTACAGGCAATTGAAATGGCTGCTCCTGAATCAATGTGTTTTTTCAGCAGATCTTCTAAATCCATCCTATAAAGCTGATCGCCTGACAAAATAATATAATATGAAGGATTCTGTGTTCTAAAGTGTGTTAAATTTTTTCTTACTGCGTCGGCAGTGCCNTCGTACCAGCTTGAATGTTCAAATGTCTGCTCCGCNGCAAGTATTTCTACAAAGCCGTTTGAAAAAGTATCGAAAATNTAAGTTTGACCAATATGTAANTGAAGAGAAGCAGAATTAAATTGGGTAACAACATAAATTTGCCTTAAATTTGCGTTAATACAGTTAGATAAAGGAATATCTACAAGACGGAATTTACCACCAAACGGAACTGCCGGTTTTGAACGAAATTGGGTTAACGGAAATAAACGAGTACCTTTACCACCACCCAATATAATGGACAAAACTTCAGACATTTTACACCTCTTTGGCTAAAATCCCCACCCCTACACAAACAATTATAGATTATATATTTTTTTTTGTCCAGCGGTATTGATAAAATTCTACTTTTTACCTGAAACAAAGCGGTTTTCCTTGATAAAAAAACGAAGTTCCAATTCCTTTCCGGCGGATAGGCCNACNCGCCCGCTTGTGCAAATTTTCGGCTTTACGCGGCTGTTTAAAACACGCAAATCTCCTTCAAGCAGACTTAAATTGTTGTGTTTTCGCGTAATACCNAAGGCTTGTGTCAATTTTCCCGGTCCATTGCAAAGATTTTCAATCTTTTTGGTTTTTCGCCGTTTTTGCATTAATGGAATTCCCTGAACGGGCTCAAGGGCGCGGATAAGCACAGCCTCGCCTTCGCCCTTTTTGCCGCTCACTATGTTCAGGCAATNGTACATTCCGTATATCAAATATACATAAGTGTGCCCCGCAGGTCCAAACATAGGCGCATTTCGGCTGGTTTGTCCTCGGCTTGCATGGCAGCCGGGATCGTTTTTGTATAGATAGGCTTCTGTTTCAACAATAATTCCCTGCAAATCCCCAAATACAAGAATTTTGCCAAGCAGCGCCCTTGCGAGGTCTACAGTCGGTTGATTAAAGAATTCCTTTCCAAGCGGCATATTGGTATTATGGTATAATAAACTGATTACTGTAAATCTTAACGGCAAGTAAAAACATTTGACGGTGACTATTCATTTATTCCTTTTAAACGTTCCATTTTGCCTCGGTAAAAAGCCGATGAGCCGCCGCGTCTGTCTATTTCCGCCTGCATTTTTTTTCGTACTGCTTCTGCAAATTCACGTACAGAATCTGAGGAAAGTTCTCCGTTTTCGTTACGTTTAACATAGCTGGAAGGGTATTCAGGTTCAAGAACTACTAATGTTTCAACCGGTACTGAACGCCCTAAAAAAGACCATGGGCGGAAAAAGCCGTTTTTAAAGACTGTAACAAAAGGCACTACGGGAATGTCAAGTTCTGCGGCAATTAAAAAAGCGCCTGGTTTGAACTCTTTTATGGTTTGATTGTAAAGATAACATTCTCCCTCAGGATAAAAATGCAAAAATCTGCGGTATTTAAACGCGCGTTCGCATATTTCAAGAATTTTTTTGTAGCCTTTTATCCCGCGCGGAATTGGAACGCCGCCAAGAATTCTTGTATATGTGCCTAATACAGGAAATTCTACAGTACCNTCNAGTAATGTNTGATATATTAAGCTCGGCAGTACGAAAAATGCAATTTTTGCGGGATCAAGAAATGTTGTATGGTTGGAAACTGTAATTGCTCTGCGAATTCCGTAAAGTCT
>WRGH01000130.1 GCA_009787285.1 Brevinematales bacterium | reverse complement strand
GGATGTGAACTTTCGTAAATGAACTGCCGGTAAAACTTTCCATAACCCAATTATAACCGGTTCAAGGTATAAAGTCGACAAGAAACCTCAATCGAGCCTTACCGCTTAACACTGTGANCACTTGATGGACATTACTATATTTTGTAGAATATATCTATGTTAATAAAATATTTTTAAATAAGGAGTAAGTATGAATTTGGAGAAATTAAAAGAGAAAATTGATTCTACTAAAGTTGTAGAAGAATTAATTATTTTATCAAAAAATGTTTTTGGTAAGTGCAGCGATGATGTAAAAGAAGTCATTGAAATGTTTATNAAAGANTCATATTTAATGGGAAAGAGAAATATGGTAAAAACATTTGATGAATAAAAGAGCCTATTCGGTATTGTTATGGAGAATAAAAAATGAAATCATTAATTATCGGATTATTAATCATGGCTGCTGCGGTTTTTATGATCGTGCCGCCTGAGATTGCCGGTTTTGGACTTGGCTGGAAAGCAAATGTAGTGGATTTTCTCAAGGGCGGAATTCCGGTTTTTGCAATTTTAGTTGGTATTATCGCTGTTTTTATCGGCATTGCCGACATAAAAGATCGCGCTGAAGCAAAAAAAGAAGCTGCTGAAAAGAAAGACTAAACAAAAAAAGCTGTTCCTTTCTGTTTGCCTGCCGCAAGCGCTTCAATGGCGCGGCTTTTGCCGCCGTGGGCAAGAATTGTAGGNATACCGTAAGACAGCGCCAGTTGAGCGGCATCCAGTTTNGTTGCAATTCCNCCCGTACCAAAGTTATTTGTTGAACCGATACTGATACTTTCCCTGAGAATGTCAATATTACGAACTTCTTCAATAAGTTTTGAATCGGGAAATTCTTTTGGGTTCTTGTCATACACTCCGTCAATATCGCTGAACAGAATCAAAAGGTCTGCGCTCCATAGGATTGCAGAGCGGGCTGCCAGCGTATCATTATCGCCGATTTTAATTTCTTCAACGGAAACAGTGTCATTTTCGTTAATGATTGGGATAATCCCTTCGTCCACCAGAGTGAAAATAGTGTTCCTCATGTTCAAGTTTCTGTGAGAATCGTTGAAGTCTTCCCGAGTTAAAAGAATNTGCGCAATGTGAAGNCCGTGCTGGTCAAACGCGTGCCGCCATGCGCCCATCAATTCTACCTGACCGACTGCGCATAACGCCTGCCTGTAGTGAATGTCCTTTTTTCGCGCCCACTTGTCCATAGTAGAAAGCCCCGCTACCTGCGCGCCTGAAGAAACAAATACAATTTGTTTACCGCTGTGTACAAGNGCCGCCGTCTGCTGTGCAAATTCAAAAAGTAATTCGGTATTTATTTTCCCCTCGTTGTTTGCAAGGGTATTTGAACCAAACTTGACTATTATTTTTCGCGCATTTGCAATAAGCTGTGAAATCACTTTCTAGCTCCGTATCTGCCCTGAGCCGCTTATAAGATATTTTATCGTAGTCAGCGCTTCCGGTCCCATAGGCCCTCTCGCATGGAATTTCTGCGTACTGATCCCAAGTTCAGCGCCGAAGCCAAACTCTCCGCCGTCTGTAAATCGTGTCGATGCATTTACATAAACGCATGCCGCGTCCACCTGCGCTTTAAATTTTTGTGCCGACTTTAAGTCATTCGTAAGTATCGCTTCCGAATGTTTTGTTCCGTAGCGGTTGATATGCGCAATTGCCTCGTCGCAGGAAGCGACTGTTTTTACAGCGAGAATGTAATCAAGGAATTCAGTTTCCCAGTCTTCCTCAACAGCGTCCTTAAAAACAAGGGCGGCAGGCGGCGCGCCGATAGCGGCTTTTGCCGCGTTATCACAGCGCAGTTCCGCCTTGCCTGCAATAGCGGACGCAAGTAGGGGCATGAGCGCAGGAAGCGCGTCCTTGTGTACAAGCAGAGTTTCCACCGCATTGCATGCGCCCGGTTTTTGCAGTTTCGCATTGAGAATTAATTTCACCGACTGATCAGCGTCCGCGCCGGGTTCAACATAAATGTGGCAATTACCTTCTCCTGTTTCAATTACAGGAATGCGCGCGTTTTCTACTACGCGGCGGATCAATTCTTTCCCTCCTCTGGGAAGAAC
The DNA here is from genome assembly GCA_009787285.1 of Brevinematales bacterium. Lineage (GTDB taxonomy): Bacteria > Spirochaetota > Spirochaetia > Treponematales > Breznakiellaceae > WQXQ01. Next base: position 2,982 of record WRGH01000130.1, on the reverse strand, counting down.
TACGTCAATAAAACCGCGCGCGTTGAGGATTACATCAACTTCGTCTCTGTTGCCTGATTCGGCAAGGGCGACAGCGTCCGCAACGCCGCCGTCCGCCAGTCCTGCTTTAATGGAACGAACCAGCGCTTTATTTGATTCCAGAGCGGAAGAAGAACCCCTTAGTAGTATTGAACAGCCCGCCTTGTAAGCAATGGCGGCACAATCAGCGGTAACATTAGGACGCGATTCATAAATAATAGCCGCAACTCCAATAGGGACGGTTACTTTTTCAATCTGCAGGCCGTTGGGNAGCGTCCAGCCCGCCTGCACCTTGCCGATGGGGTCTTCCTGTCTGATTACTATTTCAATACCTTCGATTATATTATCTATCCGTTTATCGTTGAGAAGCAGGCGGTCAACAAGGCTTTCCTTCATGCCGCCATTGCGCGCCTGTTCAACATCGCGGGCGTTGGCTTCAAGTATGACTGCGCGATCGCGGTCGATTGCCGCGGCGGCGGCGGCAAGAGCTTTGTCTTTTGAAGCGCGGTTTTGTTCCGCAAGTTTTGCCTGNGCCTGTTTGAGAGAAACAAAAATAGAGTCCAATGAGTTTGTCATGCTGATATGGTATCACAGGAGAAAATTTTGTTAAATAGAGACGNCTGTTTATGCTCTCTGTTACTTGCTTACAACTCCCGGTCTGACAAGAGCGGCGTTCAGCGCGCCGCATCTGCATCCTTCGTCAATCGCTTCGCGGAAGCCGGCTCCGTCTTCAATAGCGGAAGCAAGTCCTGCGGTAAATGTATCTCCGCAGCCTGTAGTATTTACCGCTTTTACGGGATTAATTTGTAAATCAAAAAAAGTTTTGCCGTCTGCGGCAATGATTTTTCGGCTGCCATTTGTCAGAATGATACGGCAGCCGTATTTTTTGCACAATTCCGGCATTATGGATTTTATTTGTGTCATCGCAGTTTCAGATTCATCGAAACTATTATCTTCAATCAGTTCCGGCATAAAAGTTCCGGTAAATTCAAACAGATTCGGCTTTATTATATCAGGNCNGTACTGCAGGCTTTCCGTCAAATCCTTCCCTTTTATATCAAGAATTATTCTTAACCCTTTTTCTTTTGCTTTTTGTACCATAGAAGGAATCACATAATCCGAAAATCCGGCGGCCTTTGTGCCTGAAACAATCAGACAGGAAAAATTCCGGCTGTTCAACAAAGCGCCGAATTTTTCCAGCAGCCGTTGTTCAGTACCGGCGGCGACAGGTTCTGATTCTTCAATAAGTTCTGTAACTCTGTTTTCAACGCCGCTATTTATCGCGCTGCCGTCAGAGCCGGTGAGTATCGTATAACAAAAACGGATTCGACTTTTACTCTCCGCCCATTCCACAGAAAGCCCGTCTTTTTTGCAAAGCGATAAAAACAGAGGTCGCAATTCGCCGCCAAGCTGGGTAAGATGCACCGCGCTTTTACCGAGTTGCGTTAAAACGCGCGTTACATTGATTCCCTTGCCGCTTGCATCAAGATAATGCGCTTCGGTACGATTAACGGTTCCGGGTGTTATTGAAGAGTAACTCAGGGTTTTTTGTAAAGTAGGATTAAGACAAACAGTCAAAAACGACATGCCGCTTCACTTGANCCGTTTATACGTTTTTATCTCCTGACGAAGACGAGATGCAAGTTCCGCGCGAGGCACGCGAATCTGCTCCATAGAATCACGGAAGCGCAGAGTAACAGTACCGTCTTCTTTGGANTGATAATCAACAGTAATGCAGAAGGGAGTCCCCGCTTCATCCTGCCTGCGGTAACGGCGGCCAATCGCGCCTGCCTGGTCGTAATCAGTTGCGTAGTCTTCTTTTAATTCAGCGCGAATGTCCTGCGCAAGTTCCGCAAGNCCGTCTTTTTTCATAAGCGGCAGAACAGCGACAGTAACAGGAGCAAGATTGGGATGAAAACGCAGGACAGTACGCCAGTCATCTGCGGAACCTGCGGTTCCGCTTGCAGTTCCTTCGGAACTGCCCGAATTTTTATCGGAAGCAACCTGCTCTTCATCGTAAGCGTCGCAGAGAATCATTAACAGGTTTCGTGTAAGCCCTGCGGAAGTTTCGATAATGTAGGGAATATACCTCTCGTTGTTGTTATCCTGATCGATGTACTGTAAATCTTTGCCGGAGAACTGAGTGTGCCGCCCTAAATCATAATCGGTNCGGTTATGCACGCCTTCAAGCTCGCGCCAGCCCATCGGGAAAAGNTACTCAATGTCGTATGCGTCCTTCGCGTAATGCGCAAGCTCATTCGGTCCGTGCTGATGCCAGCGNAAATGATCCATTTTTACGCCGAGTTTTTCATAATACGCCCAGCGTCTTTTACGCCATTCATCGAACCATACCACATCCGTACCCGGCTTTACAAAGTACTGCATTTCCATCTGTTCAAATTCGCAGGTACGGAAAATAAAGTTCTTTGTAACGATTTCGTTGCGGAATGCCTTGCCGATTTGCGCAATGCCAAACGGGATTTTCATCCGGTTTGACTGAATAATATTCCTGTAATTAACATAAATTCCCTGGGCGGTTTCTGGACGCAGGTAGATAATGCTGGCAGTGTCCTCAGCAGGGCCGATGTGGGTCTTGAACATCAGGTTGAATTTGCGAGTATCGGTCAACTCGCCGCCGCAGTCGGGGCATTTTTTTGCAGCAAGATTTTCTTCCGGAATTTGATCCGCCCGAAAACGCGATTTGCACTTTTTACAATCAACCAGCGGATCGGTAAAATTTTCAACGTGCCCCGAAGCTTCCCATGTTCGGGGATGCATCAAAATTGCCGCGTCAAGACCGACAATGTCATCGTGGAGCTGGGTCATTTCCTTCCACCATGCATTTGCGATCCGGTTCTTTAATTCAATGCCGAGCGGCCCGTAATCCCACGCGCCGTTCTGACCTCCGTAGATTTCCGATGATTGAAAAACAAAACCACGCCGCTTTGCAAGCGATGTGATTTT
>WRGH01000129.1 GCA_009787285.1 Brevinematales bacterium | reverse complement strand
GCAGATAGAGGCTAAAGCTCTCTCAAGGCTGCAAAATCCCCTGCGCAAGAAAATGTTACAGGTGTATGTCGCTTAGAATGACGGGCTTTTTCGGGTTATTATAGAGTTGTTCGGAAACCGCGTACATAAAGTGCGATGTTTCTGAACAACTTCCTATGTTAAATATTTTTTTAATATTGTTATTAATGCATCAAACGCCAAAGGCTTGCCGATGTGATCGTTCATGCCGGCAGCTAGGCAGCGTTCTATGTCTTCCTTGAACACGTTAGCCGTCATCGCAACTATAGGAACGCCGTTCAGCCGGACAGGATGTTCTGCTTCAAATGCGCGAATCAGTTTTGCCGCTTCATAACCGTCAATTCCGGGCATATGTATATCCATGAAAATCAGGTCAAAACTGCCGGAATCGGCGCAGAACAAATTGTAGGCTTTCTTTCCGTCTTCAGCTTCGATTATTTCAATTCCCATAGGTTCCAGCACTGTTATCACAATTTCGCGGTTTATCTCAACATCCTCTGCGAGAAGAATCCGTTTACCATAGTAATCGGGCTGCTTTTCAGAAACGGGCTCACCGGCGGGAATTTTCTCTGAAGAGGCGAATGTTTCGGGTATTTCCGCGCGAACGGTAAAAATAAAGGAAGCCCCCTTGTTTTCTTCGGACTTAATCTGTATCTTGCCCTGCATTAGCTCTACAATTTTTTTGGAAATGGCCAACCCAAGCCCTGTTCCGCCGAATTTGCGGGCTATGCTTGAATCAACCTGAACAAAAGAATTAAAAAGTTTACTTTGCTGTTCAACAGGTATTCCTATTCCTGTGTCGGTAACTGTTATTTCCAGTGTGCAAAATTTATCGTCTTGAGGGAGCGGCTCTTCCAGTCTGCGGACAGAAAGCGTAATATTTCCTCCTTCAGGAGTAAACTTAATAGAATTGCTAATCAAGTTAGTAATAACCTGTGCGAGACGCTGCTCATCTGTGATTAGCGTTGACGGTACAGAAGAATCCTGATATACATCGAGTTTTTGTTTTTTCTCCCCAAGACGGAATTCAAAAATGCTGACAATCTTTTGGATCATAGCGGAAAAATTAAATTCGGTGCATGAAAGCTCAAACTTATCTTCTTCGATTTTGGACATGTCAAGAATATCATTAATTATTCCCAGCAGATGAACAGAAGCGGTTTCCACCTTGTCAAGGCAATAATCTTTTCTTGCAGGGGCTTGGGATTCCTTTGCAATGTGAGTCATTCCGATTATTGCGTTCAGAGGCGTGCGGATTTCATGGCTCATGTTTGCAAGAAAATTTGATTTTGCGCGGCTTGCCTGCTCGGTACGCTCCTTAGCTTCCATTATTTCTGTCATATCGTGAAACAAAATAAAAGCGCCGTGAAAAATATTGTTTTTGTCGGACATGGGGGTAAAATGCATTTCATAATGACGCGGATTTCCGTAGTTGCCAATATCAATAGTCCGCTCAAATGTAATAGGATTCATTTCTTCCCTTGATGTACGGAAAAATGTAATNAGTTCGCTGAGTTGATCAGTATGCATAAAGCGGGAAAAAATATCACTGTAATTTACTTCACGAATTTCATCGAATGTTTTTATGCCGACTTTTTCCAAAAAAAATCTGGCGCAGTAAAGCAAGTGTTCGTCTTTATCAAGAAGCATTATTATGTCCGGACTGTTATCAAAGACCATATTTAGGTANTTATCCTGCTGTACAAGCCAGCGTTCTTTTATGTAACGGACATATTCGTATACTGCTGTAAGGATTAATACCAACAAATAAACGCCGCAGATAAGGAGCGCTTCGGAAGAATTATATTTAAACCTTGTAAAACCACTGTAAAAGGTTCTGAATACCGTAACGAAAAACAAAATCAGCGCNGGTATTAATCCGGCGCGAAGCCCAAGAGTATAAATTGACATTAACGGATAACAGTATATCCATACTGCAGCCAGTCCGCGCAGTTCATGTTTTCCGAAGATTGTAACNGCGCAAAAACTGCCAAAAATTGCAGTAACAATAACGCCGCCGACAATAAAAGGGAATTCAGTACGCAGCAGCAAAAGGTTAACAAATATCATAAAACCGATGATAAGCTGAATAAACCCCATAGTTTTATCCGGTCTCTGCATGTCCGTAACGCCAAGACTGATAATAATTACAGAAGTAATACCATAGGTAATATTAAGAACAATGAGACGGATCATAGAGTCCATGTCCGTATTATCATGAAGAGTTCTGTATTTACCGCCTGTTATGAAAGAAAGGAGAATTTCACCGAATCTTTTCATGAATTGTCCGTCTCCGGCGTATTTTTCCGATCTTTCTCAAGCAGCTTTATTGCGCAGGAAACCGCTACAAGAATTCCCAGAACAAGCAGCAAGACAGCTATGCATAATTGGATGCCGTTTGTCTGAGTAATATCTTCGCCCTTCAGGAGAGGNTGGATTTTACTTCTTATGCTTATAACAAGAGAAGTATATGTAACAGNCAGCATGATTATTGTGGGAATAATCAGCATAAAAATGTAGTGTTTGGTTTTTTTGAAAAACANGGTACAGGCTATCAGAGTCAGCGCGGCAAGCAGNTGATTGGCTGCGCCGAATAACGNCCAAATTGTATCATAACCCATTTTTGCCAAAAGGTATGCAGGAAGCAAAGTAAATATTGAAGCGGTTGCCTTGCTGTTAAATATTCTGATAATGGAGTGATACTTTTTACCTTTACTTTCAACAATGGAAAAAAGTTCCTGAAATGCATATCTGCCAAGACGGGCAACTGTATCCAATGTTGTAAGTACNAAAGAAGATACCGCTAATGATACAATAACAAATGAAGCCTCTTCCGGAAGCCCAAGCTTGCTTAANAAACCGGAAACTGCTTTTGCAAAAATCTGCGGCGGAGTCCCCTGCGGAAGCTTTCCGTTAACTGCCAGAGAACCTACCGCGATAAGCGCCAGTACCGCAACCATGGTTTCTACAAGCATGGCCCCGTATGAAACCGGCATCATGTACTTTTCGCTGCTTATTTGTTTGGATACAGATCCGGTAGCTACAAGGGAATGAAATCCTGAAATTGCGCCGCAGGCAATTGTAATAAAAAGACCCGGAAAAAGAAAACTGCCGTTTACATTAAACCCCGTAAATGCGGGAATGTTTATTTCCGGAGCGATGAAAATTACGCCGATAAATGCCGCCAGCATCATCGCTATTAAAAGAAATGAACTAAGATAATTCCTTGANTGAGAAAGAACCCAAACCGGAAGCACCGAAGCGATTAATATATACGCAAAGATAAGATACAGCCAGATAGTTTTGCTCAGAGGAATNGGAAAGAACATTCCTATAACTATGCAGATAATAAGCAAATCGACTGCGATTATAGCGCTTGCCAAATCCGAAGCCTTGCGTTTACGGATAAGAAACCCAAGAAGAATTGCCGCCAGAATAAACAAGCTTGACGTAGAAGCAACCGAAGCGTTGATATCTTTTGATAATCCTGCGGTAATACTGCCATCAAAAGTTCCCGCAACAATATCGGCAAAAGCGCCGGCAATAAGGATGGAAAATAGCCATACAAAGATAAGGAATAAACGCTTGCCTGTTTTCCCCACATAACTTTCTATTACAAATCCAATGGATTTTCCCTTGTTTCTAACCGATGTGTAAAGAGCCGCAAAATCGTGAACTGCGCCGAAAAAAATACTTCCGAACAACAGCCACAGAAGCGCGGGAAGCCAGCCGAACATTGCGGCAATAATAGGCCCATTTATGGGTCCTGCGCCGGCAATAGATGCAAATTCATGACCAAATACCACTGCNGGNGTGGTNGGAACATATTCTTTGCCGTCTTCATATTCTACAGCAGGGGGTTTCCTGTTAATATCTATTCCCCATTTACGCGCAAGGTATCTTCCGTAAAGCAAATAGGCAAGAGAAAGCACAACAATNGAAATAATGAGTAACAATAATCCGTTCATTGATATAAATTATAGCTTAAAAGGCATTAATATTACCAGCAACTTTGTTTATCTTTTGATTGACATAATGCAAATCAACCAATAGACTCCATAATATGAACATATCTACATATACAGTTAAACCAAAACTCCCTCCGGTTCTTAAACCGCTGGAAGAAATTGCCAGGAATTTATGGTTGTCATGGAATTATGACGCGGTTCAGCTTTTTATAAGGTTGGATTTTGAATGCTGGCAATCGTCCCATCAAAGCCCGGTACGGACGCTGGGCATGGTAAGCCAGGAAAGGCTTGCACAGGCTGCAAAGGATGATTCTTATCTTGCCGCTCTCAAGGAAGTTTATAACCGTTTCCAGCGTTATAAAAAAGGTGAAACATGGTATCGCGGCAGTCATAAGGATGTAGTAGCATATTTTTCAATGGAATACGGAATGGACGCGTCCTTGCCCATTTATTCAGGCGGTCTTGGGATTCTTTCCGGGGACCACATGAAAACTTCTTCGGACATGGATTTGCCTCTTGTCGGTATCGGACTTTTNTACCGGCAGGGTTATTTTCAGCAAATGCTGAATGCCGACGGTTTCCAGCAGGAAAGTTATCCTGAAAACGACTGGTATAATATGCCTGTCGAAAAGAAAATAGGCAAAGACGGTCAGCCNCTGAAAATCTCCGTGGATTTNGCNGGAAGTCANGCTGTTGCCCAAATATGGGAAGTAAAAGTAGGCCGGTCTTCACTTTACCTTTTGGATACCAACATTGAAGAAAACTCGCAGGATTTACGCAACATTACAGCTACCTTGTACGGCGGAGATAAAGAAACCAGAATGCAGCAGGAAGTTTTGCTTGGTATAGGCGGTATCCGCGCTTTAAGGGCGCTTGGGATCAATCCCGCCGCTACCCACATGAACGAAGGNCATGCGGCATTTCTCGGGCTTGAACGAATCCGCGAAATAATGGTTGAAAAAGGTTTCACTTTTGATGAAGCGAAGGAAGCTGTTTGGCCGACAAATATTTTCACAACCCATACTCCGGTTCCGGCAGGAAATGAACGGTTTGATATTTCCATGATGGAAAAATATTTCCGTAATTGGCCGCAGGTTCTCGG
>WRGH01000128.1 GCA_009787285.1 Brevinematales bacterium | reverse complement strand
CTATTTCCGCATTGTAATATACTTCACCGTTTATGCTTAACTTATTGTCTAAAAAATCCCGGTAAAAACCAATATTAGCGGAGCCGCTTAACTTTTTAGGATTTTTTATATCATCAATTACACCAAGCCATTCATTGTAAACTTCAGTTTTGCCTATGGTTTTTTTCAACGATAAAAAAGAGCGAAAAGGCATATCCTTCTGATAAAAAAAGCCTATATCCAAATCAATATTCGGTAAAGCAATATTGTATTTTGCGCCGTAACCAAGTCTGTGTATGCTTGGGATATGACCTTGCAGTACCGGATCTCTGGTCATTGTTAAAAGTTGAATTCCGCCTATTTTTATAGGAATATCAATTTTGAACGTAAAAGCTTCGCCGCTGTATCCGTCTCCGTCCTCTTGATATTTTGCCGGAACTCTTGATAAAAGATTTGTAAAGCCGAAATTTGGCGAAATGCCCCAAGTATGCTCGTACTTTCCTGCGCGAAAAAAGATCTTGTTATAAATGTTGTAATCGAAAAAGAAATCTCCCAATGCTAAATTAAAAAAAGGAGGGATGCTGAAATTAATATTTGTTAATACCCTGAATGCTTCGGAAATTTGCGCGTCAATAACAAAAGAAGAAGACATTTTAAGTATTTTATTATTAAAAAAGAAATTATCTCTTCCCTCATCTTCAAACCATGGGGCTTCTTTCCAGCCAGGCATTATTCCGGCTATAAATTCAAAAGATGCGTCAAAAATAATGCCGCGTTTTTTTACAAGGGAAATAGTTGAAATTTCCGATGTTTCATCTTCGGATTTTTCCTCAATATCCTGTTCCGGCGANTCAAAAAGAGAATCTATATCATAATCCAAAAAAGTATTTTCTTGTGCGTAAGGATTCATTATAACAAGAAGCCCAAGAAAAATCGNGAACCATTTCATCTATTAACGGTTTCCAGAAACACCTTTGAAAAAGTTGAATCCGGCACTTTTTGGAATGAAGGTTCATCAATTATTATTGTTGTCGTTTCATTAATAAATGTCCCGTTTATTATTGCTCCGCGCAATGCATCTACAAANAGAATCTGCTGCGGAATAAANCGCCCGTTTTTCTTGTAATATTTGGGAATTGCCGATGTACGAAGCAGCTGCCCTGAAAGACTGTAATCTTCNCTTTTTCGCAGTAAACCGTCTTCGCTTATCCATACTTTCATNANGGGGTAGGTTACGTCATTTGTTATTGCTTCCAATGTCAGTAAACGGCATTTTAATTGCCCNAGCATTACATCTTCACCGGCTGTTACTTTGTAATCCTGAGCCAAGGTAGAACGCGTAAAATCAGAATTTCTCGCATTTGTATTTTGAAAACGATCCGCGTTGTTAGTTGAATTAAAACGGCGGCTGTCCGGGTCATAAAACCATAAAGTATTGCCCTGTTTTAAATATCCCTGCCCCTTGTTGATTATAGGCTGCATAACAACAATAACATAAGTATTTATAGAGTCACGCCTATAAATACCCGCTACAGTTGTTGANGGCTTCTGCCCCGGTTTGTCTTGAATAATAGTGTACTTGGCTGAAAAATCAGTATCCAAATAACTTACAAGCGAATCTACCTTGACAAGAAGTTCATTGTCGTTAATTGCCCAGATACCCGTCTGCACAAAAATAAAGAACAGAAAGACAGAAATGTACTTAACTTTTTTATTTTTCATATAGCTTCTCCCGATAAAAGATTTGGCAATTTTTTTCGTGAAACAATAAAAGCAGGAAATATTACAGACAAAAAGAGAATAACAAAAACGGAGAGTCCGTTAATTAAAAATGTTGCAGGAAGATATAGAGGTGAAAGTTTTCCGTTCTTCATGAATACTTCAAAACCGGGGAATGATGAAAAAGAAATAAATGAAACCATTTGGCTGATTACAAAAACAAGCAATAATCCGAATATAAGCGAAAAGAATCCCAGAATTGTAACTTCAGTCCATAAAACCCTGCGCAAATCAGATCCGCTAAAGCCAATTGTTCCCATAATGCCTATTTCCCTTACTCTTTCATGAAGTATAAGACGGTATGTAACCGTGGCGCTTACCAGTATTATTAACAGAATTAAGCCGTATATACAATATGTTACTATGTTTATGGCGTCCAGCAATTCAGATACTTCCGATAAATAAACGGGCAACGTTAAGAGAAATACTTTTTTGCCGTCCCAATCTTTTTTTGTTTCAGTTCCAAGCTCATCTCTATTATAAACAAGCGGCCCTGTCGATAAGTTACGGGATAAAGCTTCCTGCAAATCCTTTCGTTTTTTTTCTACGGTATTTTGATTCTCCAAAAAAAGACCTAAAGTGGAGCAGTCGCCGTCATCGTACAAAAGCAGATTATTAAGGCTTTTTCTTGAAATGTATACTTTATAGTATCCGAATAATGAAGAGTCGTTTACTATATTTTTTATTATAAATTGTCCTGTATTTTTTTGCCCCCATTTTGTTGTTACTTCTAAAACGACCATATCTCCGATTCTGATATTAAGGAGTTTTGCTATAGGTGAAGAAATAATCATACTATTATCGTCAAGAGTAACAGGAAATGATTCTTCAAAAGACATTTTTTCAAAATTTTTTAATTCGTTNTTCCAGTCACAGCCAAGCACATATTTTAATTGAGCGTACGCGCCGTTATAAAAAATAACGCTGTCGCCGACGCCGAAGTATATTGTTCTTAGTACAGTCTGCGAAGGCTTTATTCCGGAAGAGATAANAGCCTTTTTAATTTCTGTAACTTCATGTTCACCAANGTTACCAGGGTAACTGACTGCAATTATATCTCCAGCATAATGGGATTGAGCTGANTAATACAAATTGTTGTACATTCCGTCTTTTATNGAGGTAAATATNGTAACAATTGTAAAACCGAAAACAAGAGCGGCAAAAAGAAAAACATAGCGTCTGCGGTAACGGAAAAAATATTTAACAGCGACATGGGAAAGGGCTANAAATTTATCCATTATCCCATCCTTACAGCGGCCATAGGCTCTATTTTTACTGCCGTTTCAAGCGGATANAGCGATGCGGCAAATCCAAGAAAAATTGCCATTAAAAGAGAAAAAACAGCAATGTTAGGCATGAAATCCATGTGTAAAACAGAACCGCCCAGCATGGAAAGTATCAAGTTATTTGCAATACCGAGGTTCATGCCGTCAATAAGCCCTGAAAAAGCTATACCGCCAAGAATTCCGAGAATACCAGCTGTTATCGCAATTATTATATTTTCTGTTAATATGAGCGAACGTATATAATTATTTGAAGCGCCTATTGCTCTGAGGGTTCCTATTTCTCTTGTTCTGCGGAAGACTGAAATTAAATGAATATTGACTGCGGCAATGGCGCCGGCAATACTTATAAAAAAAATACCAATGTTAAATAAGCTCTGAACCAACAACATATAAACAGCTGATGTTCCAGCTGATATTCTCCAATTTACCGCAGTTATGCCGAAAGATTTTAATTTACTATTTAAGGAATTAATAAAAGCTGAAGCATATTTATTGTCTTTTAAACGGATAATAATGAAATTCCAGTCGCCGCCATCTTCCGCATATTTTTTAGTAAGACTGTTTTCTTCGGTATTACCGTCGCTTAAAAATGCCTGAAGCATTTCAATGGAAAATCCATCATTACTGAATTCATCAATTTCATCTGAGGAAAAATCAATATCAAAAATTTCATCAAGGTTGGAAGAAAGCAANTGAAGATTTTTTTCTTCAGGGATATAATCTGATTCGCCTGCTACCTGAATTGAATTAAGAACTCTTACTGTTTGGGGATCAACCAGAATTATCTCATTTAAAAACTGACCCGGGTTATGATAGCTGTAAATGCCGACAAGCGGAACTTCCCTGATTTTAAACCCTATAACACCACCTGATGTAAAAAGCATGGGATCGCCTATTGCCGGGAATTGTCCGCTTTGCCTTTCAATCTTTAAGGCCCGTTCCATTGTTATCATCGCTCCGTATTCGCCTGTTGTNAGAAACCGGCCTTCGTTAAGTTTGATTCCGGGGAGAACGGAAAAATAAGCCGCCGGGTCTATACCGCAGAGCAAAACTTCCTCCCTAATTGAACGGTAATCAAGTAAAGCCCTGCCGGATACTTGGCTTGTAATTCCTGCAATTCCTTTCTGTGAAGAAACAAGCTCCATTACGGTATTATANGCCGGAAGAACAGGAATTGAAAAATACGAATCAATAATCGGCGCATTGCCGCCAAAAAGATTTAAAGTCATGTCTCCTGATTTTTCCAGTACAACATCGCCTGTCAGGTTGTCAATATACGCTTTACGGATATTTATGTCTGCCTTGCTTAAAATACTGTTTCCTGTAAAAAAAACAAAAGTAATAACCGCAATAAGAGCGGTAATAATTACGCTGTTTTTTTTGTTTTTAAATATATTGCGCAGAGCCAAAAGAAAAAACATTTAACGGCGCAGCTCCTCTCTTATTCTTCCGTCATGCAAAAAAAGCACATGATCCGCAATCTGCCAAATTTCAGGGTCATGAGTAGAAAAGATAAAAGTTGTTTTTTCTTCTTGATTTATAGTCTTCATAAGTCGCAGTACTTTTTCACCTGTTTCTGAATCCAAATTAGCTGTAGGTTCGTCTGCAATTACAATTCTTGGTTTTGTTACAAGCGCGCGCGCAATAGCGGCCCGCTGCTGCTGTCCGCCTGAAAGCTCCGCCGGTATATGTTTACTGCGGTCTTGAAGACCGACTTCTTCAAGAAGATAATTTACCCTGTCGCGGCGTTCAGCTTTTGAACCGCCTTTTTTTGAGATAATAAGAGGAAGCTCAACATTTTCAAAAACATTTAATACAGGCAGAAGGTTGAATGACTGAAAAATAAATCCAATTAATTCACGGCGCAGCCATGCAAGTTTTTTTGGATTTTGTTCTTTAATTTCAAGATCATTTAATTTAAAATTTCCCTTCGTTAAATTATCAATGAGACCAATGATATTCATCAAGGTTGTTTTACCTGAACCGGAAGGTCCGGCGACAGAAACAAAATCGCCTTCCATTATATCCAGATTTATATCTTTAAGAGCTTCTACTTCAAGTTTTCCCATTGGATATGTTTTCCAAAGGTTTGTAATTTTTATAATCAAATAGTTATTCCTGAATTTACGGTTTCAGCCGACTTTTTTGTATAGCAAAAAAAGTATCAATAA
>WRGH01000127.1 GCA_009787285.1 Brevinematales bacterium | reverse complement strand
TCCCGTCTTCGGTCTATCGGATCATCTTCAAAATCGCCGAAAATATTAGCCAGTGTACGGGCAACCCGGTAAAGACCGTCCTCTCTGCCTTGCCAGTATGCGGCGCGTTGAGTAGCAAGATTTTCGATGCTTCTTTTGCTTAATGTTATGCTGGTATTTGAAGCCTGCCGTAATAGTATTACCGCAACTGTGGTTAAAACAACCGCTATAATGGCGATAACAATGATACTCAGTTTGATTTTAATTTTCATAGTAGTTACTCCTTATAAGCCCTAATCATTGCATAACAACAAACAGGCTATTTTATCAAATGACTTTGCAACGCTAAGTCGATTATTCTTTTATCTTCTAGCTTATAAAACTTGTTTTACGTTCCTCCTAAAAATGAGCTTTATTGGCATGTGCCTTTTCCTTGATTAAAATTGCCTGACAATTTTGGGCTTGTGGGCATTTTTGGCTAAACAGCATAGTNTTCATATCCATATAGGTATATTTTACAATTTTTTATGGAAAATTACAAGACAAATGTTACATATATACCATAATTAACAAATATTTTTTGTATNTGCAGGGCAAGCGATACTTAATAATTATGAGTTAAGTTTTTAGCAGTTCTGAGATTATCGCCGCGCCCTGTTCTATTTCACTATCAGTCAAAACATACGGCGGCAGCAGGCGCANCGTATTGTTTCCGGCGGAAAGCATTAGAAGCCCGCATTGGTCTTTTCCTAAATCTGCCCTTGCAATCCCCGCTTCCAGAACAGGCCATGCGTTGCCTTCAATATCAAAACCTATCATCAAGCCCCTTCCCCGCACTTCTTTTACATTAGGCAGTTTTTTTACCTCCGCCATTAACAAATCACCCTTTCTCTTGATTTCCCTTAGGAATTCAGGCGTATTTATGGTTTTCAGCACGACAAGCCCTGCGGCGGCGGCGACAGGGTTTCCTCCGAATGTACTGCCGTGATCCCCTACGCTAAAGACACCGCATGCTTTTTCTCCGGCAAGGACTGCTCCCGCAGGAATACCGCCTGCAAGACCCTTTGCAAGGGTGATAATATCGGCTTTTAAAGGATTGCCGTCAGAATCCTGATACTGTTCAAGGGCGAGAAAATTTCCCGTTCTGCCAAGTCCGCACTGGATTTCATCAAACATTAAAAGTATGTCCCTCTCAGCGCATAATTTAGCGGCTGCGGCGATAAATTCCTGTGTTTGCGAAACAATACCGCTTTCACCCTGTATCGCTTCGATTAAAAGACCGGCTACACTTTTACCGTCAAGCACGCTGTCAAGCGCAGCAATATCACCGCCATGTATATGAATAAACCCATCGGTAAAAGGACCAAAGTCCTTGTGAAATTTATCCTGTCCGGTTGCGGCAAGAGTTGTAATTGTCCTTCCGTGAAAACTTCCCCATAACGTAACGATTGTATGCCTTCCCGGACCGTATTTTAAAAGTGAATATTTTCTTGCCAGTTTACAGGCGCCTTCGTTGGCTTCCGCTCCCGAATTGGCGAGAAACACATTTTTCATTCCTGCCGGAGAACAGGCTTCTACAAGTTTTTCCGCAAAAGCGGCGCTTGCGTCGCTTTGATAGTAATTGCATACATGAAGATACTTTGCCGCCTGCTCGCTTACAGCCCTTACAAGCGGCGGGTAATTGTGCCCCAAAATATTAACCGAAATGCCCGAAGTAAAATCCAGATATTTTTTGCCGTTTATGTCGTAAAGCCATGAACCTTCGCCCTTTGCAAATGTAACAGGCAGCCTGTGATATGTATCCATAAAAACGTTATTCATTGTTTCTCCTCATTCTTGCTTCTGTCTGTGAAATTTCGTAATTATTTCCCATCGCTCTGTATATTGATATTGAACGGTTGTACGCTTCAAGCGCTTTCTGTTCATTCCCTATTTTACGGTAAACATCGCCCATAGAACGCCAGCTCGCGGCAAGTCCCCATGAATTTTCAATCCGCCTGTCAATCTCTATGGATTTTTCAAGCGCCTGTATGGAGCCGTTAAAATCTCCCGACAGCGAACGGGAAGATGCAATGGAATACCAGTCATAAGAAGCGTTTTCAAAATACAGGTTCTTCTCATGAATTTCAGCGCTTTGCAGAAACGCATCTTCCGCATCCTTGTATTTGCCAAGCGAGCGCAGGGCAAGTCCTTTTACCTGCAATGAAACAGCAATATAAAGCTGGTTGATTTTTATATTTGCCTGTTCACTGTTTACAATGTCCAATACCGATTGCGCTGACTTTTTTCCCGAGATTAATTCGCCCCTTGCGCGGTAAAGTTTCGCTGCGGATAGAAGTTCGTCGTTTCCGAATTGCTGCGCTTCCGAAACAGCCTGTTCCCATTCCGCAAACGCTTCATCCACCCTGCCAAGCGAATATATAACATTGGCGCGCGAAAGACTGCTCCTTATTATAAGGGAAGGGTCGTCAGCTAACGTTGCNAGCCGCTTGCTTTCGTTAATTAAAATCAGAGCGTTATTATAATTACCCTTGCCTGTTTCCCTGTTGCCGGATTCCAGCAGCATATCCGCCTGTACGCGAAGCTGATTAATATCTCCCTGTTTTTCCGGCTGTGATGAACAGGAGAAAATTACCGGCATTAAAAAGGCAATACCCGTTATGATAAATAAGCTCTTAATTTTTAATTTCATTTGCGCCACGTTTAAAATTCAAGGTTCCTCATNTTTGTTCCGCCCGGGTCTGTTTCTCCCCGTATCGGTATGCCTTTCCTTAACAGAGGATTATTCGAAGCTGCCGTAAGCACATCCTGAGCCGACCTCAGAGCNACGCTTAGGTCATTAATCATAATCGCAACCTGCGGAAGCTGGCTTGGAACAAATTCACTTATATTATTTAGATTTTCGATAATATCTGCAAGTGAGTTAAGCGAGGCGGTAAGGTCGGTGTATATAGGACCTTCAGAATCCAAAAACGACATTACAGTTCCAGAAGGAGATGACATCTGATCCGTAACTGTTTCCANATTACCCATAATAGGAGACAACTGCAAAGAGAGAGATTCTGTGGTTATTTCCAAATTTCTAATTATTTTTCCNATTGCAGTATCTTCCGATCCTTTTACNCCCGAAAGCGCAATATTTATTTCTCCGAGTATTGTNCTTACCTGATTCATTATGCCGGTTATTGCGTCGCCGGTTGATTCCTGGCGATCAACCAGTCCCATCAGCACGAGCCTCCTGCCTTCAGCGGAATTTATCTCCGGNATTGTATTCCCTTCGGGAATAAGTTTAGCTCCTCTTCCGGTATAAAAAATAAACGTATTTCCAAGACCGATAGGGTTTATTAATATTTCAACTACGGAACCGTCTTTTACTCTGTCCCCGTACTCTTCAAATATGGTAAATGAAACTTCTACACTGTCATCATCGGAAAGCCTGATTTTTTTGACATGACCAATGGTAAAACCTTTATATTGTACCGCCATATTGGGACTTATACCTGATGCGGAAGTAAAATATGTCTTATANTGACGATCCCGCGCAAACCAGCGCTGGTTTTTTCCAAGCATAAAAATAACAAATATAAGCAGCGCCAGCCCTAACAGAACAAGAGCGCCGACAATTTTATCAGCAAAACGTATTGAAAATTTCATGACACTATTCCTATTTTTAGAAAATCATTAAGCAATAGATCACTAATAATATAATCTTTTGGGGCCTTAATTGTTACTTTACCGTCAATAACCATTACTACAAAATCGGCTAAATCAATAATTAACCGCATATCATGGCTCACAAAAATAACGGAAGAGCCTTCCCTTTGCTTTTGACGGACAATATCNATAAGCCTGTCTGCGGCGGTTTCATCCAGCGATTCAGTCCATTCGTCAAGAAACANAACGGACGGCTCGCAAAGCATTGCCCGCGCAAAGGCAATAAGTTTCTGCTCGCCCATTGAAAGCCTTGACGGCCTTATACCAAGTTCCCTTTTATAGCCGACTTTGGCAGTTACCTCCCTTATACGCTCCGCGCGTTCTAATTTTGTCATGGCCGGATAATGTATTTTTAGGGGAAGTTCCAGTATCTGATACAGGTCCTGGTTTGCCCAAAGAGCCGAATCCTGAAAAACNAACGCTCCTTCGCGGCGNAAATCAAGATTTTCACTGCGNTTCATCTGCGCAATATTCTTCCCCTTGTAAAATACNTCCCCCTGATCGGGAACCAAAAGCCCAGCGGCAAGTTTCAGTACGGTACTTTTTCCCCCGCCGGACGGACCTACAATTGCGGTTGTTTTTGACGCGGTAAATTCAACCGTAACATCCTTAACAACATANCCTTCCTGAGCCGAGAAACTGACGTTTTTTAATTCAATTATTTCCGTCATTATGCAAACACAATATAAAATAACATCGACAAAAAAACATTGACGACTATGCACAGCGCAAACGCGCTGCTTACCGCTTTTAATCCCGCTACCGGAACTTCGGTACTGGCCCTTTCNACGGAAAAACCCTGTATCACAGCGCCGATGGAAATAATCGCTCCGAATGAAATACTCTTAATTAATGAAAGCAGTATATCCCTTATATTTAAATTTTGAAGAAGACTTGTAAAATAATGTTCCATCGACATTTTGTTAAAAAACTGAGCTATAAGATACGAACCGGCAAGCCCAAAAACAGAAAAATAAATATTTAACAAAACAAGAGAAATGGTTACTCCTAAAAACCTCGGTACTGCAAGATGTTCAATAGGATCAACGCCTACGGAAATATATGCCTCAACTTCATGCGAAATAACCATTCCGGCAATTTCAGTCGCAATTGCCGTTGCCGAGCGGGCAATAACGATAAAAGCAGTTAAAAGCGGACCTAATTCCCTTGTTATAATGAGAATCAAAAGCGTATAAATTAAATTATCCTGCGATATCATTGATAAATACGGTACTCCGATAATATTTACAGCGGCTCCTATTGCAACGGCAAGAAGAGTTGATATTCCCAATGCGTAAACAAAAGTAAAAAGTATCTGCATGATAAGAATTTTATAAGAAGTTGTTGAGTTACGGATAAAACTGCCGACTCCAGCAAGAGTTTTTGCAAAAAAACCNAAGTTATAGAATAAATTTTTTAATGTTTTNGCCGGATTCAGCATTATATCTACAGTATACACATTTGTTAAACAAAATGGTATTGACATTTACTTATTTTTCCGGGTATTTAATACTAAAGGGCCTTTAGC